>JANYAJ010000550.1 GCA_025361385.1 Nitrospira sp. | reverse complement strand
CGTTGCAGCATGCCCAGCGGAGCATTTTATGCGTTTCCCAATGTGAGTGGACTGCTCGGAAGGAGGAGTCCAAGCGGAGTACTCTCCACTCCGACCGATCTGGCTAACTATTTGTTGCAGGAATTCAAAGTCGCCGTGGTTCCCGGTGAGCCGTTCGGAAGCACCCAGCATATTCGACTGTCGTATGCGACCAGCATGGAAACGATTGTGAAGGGAATGGATCGTCTCGACGCAGCATTCAAACAGCTCACTTAGACTGGGGCCTTCCCTCATCAAGGGGGCTCAGCCACGTGGTCTCATCAGATTTCTGTTCTAGCAGGAGGAAACAAATCGTGCCAATTTACGAATATCAGTGTGACGGCTGCGCGGATCGGTTTGAAGTGAAACAAAGCATGAAGGACGATGCCCTAACCACCTGTCAGAAGTGCGGGAAACATGTGCAGCGACTGATTTCATCGCCCGCCATCATGTTCAAGGGCAGCGGATGGTACGTAACGGACTATTCCGACAAAATGAAACCGTCCTCAGGAAGCGAAGCACCTGCAGCCAAGGCTGGAGAGAAAAAGGAAGCCGCGGCGAACACATCCGAGCCGTCGACGACTGCAAGCACAGCCCCCGCGACTCCGGCACCTGCCCCAGCGGCCGCGCCGGCAAACACACCTTCAAGCCCTGCATCAACAGCATCGTCGAGCACAGCCTCGAGCACGCCATCGTCTTCCGCTGCCAAGTAGGCAGCGGAGACGAGCGAGGCTAATGTGTGGCCTTGGCCGTTGGTTTCTTTTTCAGTGGGGCCTTCGGTGAGACTTTGGCCGATGTCTTAGCTGCGCCAGCCTTCGGAGCTGAGGATTTCGCTGACTTCGCCAGCCGCTCCTGTGCCGCCGCCAAACCATTTTGCAAGCTATTGATCATCGACGTCTTCTCGCGATTCGACCGAGAGAGATCGTCCACTTGCGCCTGCAAGTCGTCTCTCACCTTCGTCATTGAGGCGAGCTGATTCTGCAACTGAGTCTTCTCCACTGTCGAGGTCTGGAGCTCAGAACGAATTTGCTCTATTTGTGTTTGGAGCGCCGGGGGCCAGTAATCGCACCCGGACAGACCGATTAAAAACAATGTAATGGCGGCTACCGCCACCACGTTTCGCACCATCAATGTGTGACCCATCTGCAGGCTCCTTTCAGTGTGAACTGCTACGACGAACTTCACCGGCTCTCCCCGTCGAGATACATACCATGAGACGCCAACTGGCGCTCGATAATCTCTCGTGCAATGGCGCCCTCACGAACGATGCGAATCGGGCCCTGTACATCGATCACGGTGGATGGCCTCCCGCCCGGGGTCGATCCCGCATCGACAATCAGATCGACGGCGTCCCCTAGGCTCCGTTGGACATCTTCGGCAGTGCAGGACGGCAGCAAGCCTTCACGATTTGCGCTGGTGCCGGTCACAGGCCCGACTCGACGCAAGAGCTCGGCCAGCGGTTGCCAGGCACTCTGACGGATACCGACTGAGCCGGTTCCCGCCGTGACCATATCGGAAAGCCCCTTGGCTGCAGGAAAGACGATCGTGAGAGGCCCGGGCCAGAACGCATTCATCAATACGGTGGCTGCCGGGGGAACACGTTGCACAAAAGAATTCAATTGAGAGGGCTCTCCGATCAAGAGCAAAATCGGTTTTCCATCGGACCGACCCTTGACCTGCCACAATTTGGCGAGCGCCTGTTCGTCGAAGGGGGCGACCGCAAGTCCGTAGAAACTTTCCGTCGGCAGAGCCAGCAGCCCGCTCTGTCCCAGCAGGCGGCGCATTCGATCGGCCAGCACCGGAACGGTGGCGGCATTGTAATACGCGATCGCGGCCATGGCAGGAACCATCAGTCTCATTCAGCGTTACGCGCGGCGGGCGAACGCACGATGCGCAATATCCGTCCGATAATGCGCGCCCTCAAATGCAATCGACCGGGTCACCCGATAGGCCTCCGCTTGCGCGTCGGCCAGAGTCTTTCCGCGCCCAGTAATGCCCAGCACCCGTCCCCCAGCCGTGACGACATCAGCATTCCTTCGTGCCGTCCCGGCATGAAATACCATGGCTGTCGCATCCAATGTGGCGGGTAATCCATGAATCGGTCGGCCGGTTTGATAGACAGCGGGATAGCCGTCAGACGTCATCACGACGCAGACTGCCGTCTCGTCATGCCAATCCACGGTGAGCTGATCGAGCCGATGTTCCACCACGGCCTCAATCACCTCCAGTAAATCGGTTTTGAGGAGCGGCAGTACGACTTGCGTTTCTGGATCCCCCATCCGGGCATTAAACTCCAAGACATACGGGATCCCGTTCACCACCATGAGCCCGGCATACAACACGCCTTGAAACGGACAGCCCATCCGAGACAAGGCTTCGATCGCGGGATAGAGAACCTGCTTGGTGACCTGCTCGCGCAGCGCCACGGTGCCGAGCGGCGCAGGACAATAGGCGCCCATGCCCCCGGTATTCGGCCCCGTATCGCCATCCCCGATTCGTTTATGATCTTGCGCCGGCAGCATCGGGACCACCGTCCGGCCGTCTGTGAACGCCATGATCGTCAGTTCCTCACCGTCAAGAAACTGCTCGATCAACACGCGCTGGCCGGCTTGACCGAATACCGCATGCTCCAGTGAGTCGCGAACTGCCTGCTTGGCCTCCTCACGGGTCGTCGCCACCACCACGCCCTTCCCCTGCGCCAAGCCATCGACCTTCACAACGACGGGAAGCTCATGTTGATCGAGATAGGCTAAGGCCGGAGCGACCAGATCGAAACTTTGCGCCTTCGCCGTAAGAATCTTCGCGCTGGCCATGATCTCTTTGGAAAAGACTTTACTGGCCTCGATCCGGGCGGCACCCTTCGTCGGCCCGAATATTTTCAGCTTGGATTTGCGGAATTCGTCGACAATGCCCAACGCAAGCGGAGCTTCCGGCCCCACGACCGTCAGATCGATCTGTTCAGACTGTACGAATGTTTTCAACCCGGCAATATCGTCGGCTTTGATCGGCACACAGGTCGCGAGGGATTCGATCCCGGCATTACCCGGCGCACAATAGAGCTGAGGCTTGCGAGGACTTTGTGCGAGCTTCCACACCATGGCATGCTCGCGACCCCCGCTCCCGATGACCAGAATCTTCATGCCCAAACCTTTAGTGACCAGTGTATGGATAATGCGTGATGGGTTGGAGATGAAGACAGCGTGACAACGGTGGCGGCGAAGACGTCCTCGACGTCTTGATTCGACTGATGACGCATCACTGTTCGCACATCACCATCCGTCAATGGCGGAAGTGGCGCATGCCCGTCATAATCATCGCCAGTCCCTGCTCATCTGCGGCTTTGACAATTTCGGCATCGCGAATCGAGCCGCCCGGCTGAATGACCGCCGTAATCCCCGCTTGCGCGGCGGCATCGAGTCCATCCCGGAACGGGAAGAACGCGTCCGAGGCCATCACGCACCCCTTGATCGGCATCTGCGCTTTCATCACGGCCAGCTTCACCGAATCGACCCGACTCATCTGACCGGCCCCGATCCCCACCGTCTGCCCCGGTTTTGCATAGATGATCGCGTTCGACTTCACATGTTTACAGACCTTCCAGGCAAACGCGCAGGCCGCATATTCTTCATCCGTCGGTTTGCGCTGGGTCGGAACGCTCAGCGCTCTGAGATCGTTTAAGACGCCGAGATCCCGATCCTGTACGATCAAACCACCGACCAACTTTTTGAGATCGAAGCCTTCTTGCTTGACCTTCGTGAGCGGCCCGACATCGAGCAAACGCAGATCCTTCTTGCGCTTGAGTTCTGCCAGGGCATCGGCGGCAAATCCCGGTGCGATGACCACTTCCACAAACGTGGACGTAATTTCCTTCGCGGCGGCCAGATCCACGGGGCGATTGAATGCAATCACACCGCCGAACGCCGAGATGGGGTCGGTCTCGCGGGCTTTGACATAGGCCTCGACGGGCGTCGCACCCAAGGCCACGCCGCAGGGATTGTTATGTTTGATAATGGCCACAGCGATTTCGTCATACTCTTTCGCCAGCTCAAGCGCCGAATTGGCATCGAGGAAATTGTTATACGACATCGCCTTGCCATGGAGGATCGTTCCCCTGGACACCGATGGCTCGACCGAATGCAGCTCTCGGTAGAACGCTCCTTGCTGATGCGGGTTCTCCCCGTAACGCAGCATCTCTGCCCGCTCGAACTGCAAGGACAATATTTTGGGAAATTTGACCTCGCTGCCCTGTACCTGTTTCTCCAGATATCCGGCGATCAGACTGTCGTAACGGGCCGTATGTTGAAATACCTTCATCGCCAATTCGCGCCGTAACTCGTGGGATACCGTTCCGGCCTGCGCCGCCTCAAGCACGCGCTGATAGTCGGCCGGGTCTACGACGACCAAGACATCTTCGTGGTTCTTGGCGGCAGAGCGCAGCATCGACGGCCCGCCGATATCGATATTTTCAATGGCCTCTTCGAAGGGGCAGTTCGGCTTCGCAATCGTCGCCTCGAACGGGTAGAGGTTGACCACGACGACGTCGATGGGGCCGATTCCATGCTTCTCCATCTGCTCGACATGGGCCGGCACCGAACGCCGGCCGAGTAACCCGCCATGAATCTTGGGGTGCAATGTTTTAACACGGCCGTCGAGAATCTCCGGTGAGCCGGTGTAGGCCGCCACATCCGTCACCTTCACGCCGGCCTCTCGCAACGCCTTGGCCGTTCCTCCGGTTGAGAGGATCTCGGCACCTAACGCTGCGAGGCCCTTGGCCATCTCCACCACACCGGTCTTGTCTGATACGCTGATGAGTGCCCGCTTGATGCCGGCCATAAATCTCTCCTTGGAAAACGATCGATAGAAATTACGTGAATCGGAAGGCGGGGCGAAGAATAACAAATGAATACCCGCCTTACAAGAGGAATGGAGTCCCAGGCTTCGAAGAACAACACATCGCTACTCGTCCCCGCACTACCCGGCAGAGTGAGACGAAGCCGGCACACAAATCCTGCCTGGCATGCGCCCACTTAGTATGGTAAGTTCACGAGTCCCGCCAGCGACCTACAGCCCAAGAGTTGATTCATGATGCGTGCAGTGATCCTAGCCGCAGGCGCCGTCGCACTCGGGCTCCTTGCTATGCTCTGCCTGCCGCGCCACCTGACGCCGCCAGCCGCAACGGCCCCCCTCTCTCCCGCAACGTTGCATGCGCGGTTGGAGCAGGGTATCCTGACTCTCCGTGGTTCGCTCCCCAGTCAGACCAGTAAAACTGCCATCCTTCAACGAGCCCAAGCGCTCTATGGCGCGCAATCTGGTCGCGTGGTCGATCAATTGGCGGTGGATCCGAACGTGGGGCCAGCCGCTTGGACCGGCCCTATTTCCCAGATCCTTCCCGTCCTGGGACAGATGACAGAACATGGCTCGATCATCATCGACGGCCGCTCGATCGTTCTCAGCGGACGGGTCGACAGTGAGCAGACTAAAGCCATCGTGTTGCGTGATATGGCTCCCTTTGCGCAAACAGGACTTGCGCTGGAGGATCATATCCTCGCAGCGCCACTTCCCCCCATCCCGCCCGCGCTGCAACAGAAATTAAACGAAATTCTTGCGCGCGCCTCCATTGAATTCGACTCCAATACGACGGTGATGCCCCCACGGAGTCGTGCCACATTGGACCGATTGATCAGTATTTTGCGTACGGCCCCTCGGGCCATCATCGAGATTGGAGGTCATACGGACAAGTATGGCGCGTCAGACTATAACGTTCAGCTCAGCCGCCGCCGCGCCGATGCTGTGCGGCTCTATTTTATCAGCCACGGTCTCACCAACCAGTTCACGGCTGTCGGCTATGGCGCCTCACGACCGCTGTCAGTGGCACAGACCAGGGCCGGCTTCCAACGCAACCGCCGCATCGAATTACGCGTGAAAGGACAGGCCGACCTATGACCATGCTCCTCGGCCAAATGCTGGGATGCCTCCTCGTCGCTGCAGGCATCGGCGGGGTCACTGCCTGGCTCTTACAGCGTTTGTCGGTGAGCGAGCTGAAGCAACAGCTCTCCGACCTTGTCAACACGGTGCAGGTCAAAGAACAGGCGCTGGAATTGGCTCAGCTTGAGTTCGAATCTACCGCCTCGACCGTCCAACTCTATGAAAACAAGTTCACCTCATCGGACGCACTCGCGCGATCGGCGCAACAGGAGCTCGCCTCATGCACCGCACGGCTCCATGCCGCGCAAGAAGAATTCCGCGTAGCCGCACAGCGCCTGTCAGACATGGAATCAGAATTGGCCGGATTTCGTTCGCAGGTCAAGGACAACGAAGCCGCAACCGTTGTCCAAGCAGAAGCACTTCTACGGTCCCATGCTGCACTCGAACTAACGAAACAGGCCCTGGCGCGTAAGACAGAAGAACTATCGCCCTTGCATGAACGCATCGCGACCTTGGAACAGCGCCCGTCAGAGACCGATCGACTCCAGGCACGAATCCAGGAATTGGAGCCGGCACAAGGGCGCGTCCATTGGCTCGAAGTGCAACTGAGTGAACGGGAGACGCAGCACCGAACCGCACTGCATGAAGTTGAGCGACAATTGGCAGAGCGGGACCGCCGCATCGGCGAACTTGAACAGCTCCATCAACCAAACAGGACGCCATCGCAGAACACCGGCAGAGACATCGACGAGCTTCAGGCAGAGCGTATGGCTCACGAGCAACGACTACAAGAAAAGGACGAGCACATCGCGGCCTTGCAGCAACGCATCGACTCCGTCGAGTCCGTTCAGCGAGCGCTCGCGGGCCAGACGAAAATGGTGAACGAACAGGAAGAAGAAATCAGCCGCCTCCGGAAGCGGCTCGTCGAAGTCCGGGCCGCGCTCAGGATTCGCACCGACGGCGGTGTCGCGCCACGCCCGATCCATCCGGCCGGCGACCAACTGACGCTACAGATCGTCCCGCCAGCCTCCTCAAGCTCGCCGGAGAAAGACGACCTCTCGGAAATTCGCGGCATCGGACCCGCGTTCGAACGAGCGCTCAACAACATGGGCATTGTGACCTTCCGACAGATCGCGCAGTGGGACGCCACGAACTTGAAACAGATTGCAGACCGACTCGAAACGCTTCCCGAACGCATCACCCGCGATCAATGGATCGCCCGCGCCAAAAAACTCCACGAGCAGAAATACGGTAAGGGACTCTGACACGTAGACGAGTGGTACTCAAACATCCATAATGCAGGACATACATGGCATCGATTGACTTCCCTTCTTTCTGCTGACTAAAATTCGACAAAGGAATTCCGTTCGTGGCATCGCAATTCGTTCACCTCCATCTCCATACCCAGTTCAGTCTCCTGGACGGCGCGAATCAAATCGAGCCGCTCGTCCAGCAGATCAAATCGTTCAATCAGCCGGCCGTGGCGATGACCGACCATGGCAACATGTTCGGCGCCATCGAGTTCTACCGTAAGGCCAAAGACGCCGGCATCAAGCCCATCATCGGCTGCGAAGCCTACATGGCGCCTGGCAGCCGCTTGGCTGCCAAAGACAGCGGTCATCGCCACGGCCGGCTGATTGAACGATTTGATCTGCTGGACGAGCGGCTCGAT
>JANYAJ010000355.1 GCA_025361385.1 Nitrospira sp. | reverse complement strand
GCCAGGATCAATCCGCCTTGCCCAATCAGGGCGGGGATGGTTCCGATGTTGGCAAGGTACCCGGAGCTATAGGTCAGAGCGGCCTCTGTTCCCTTGAACTGTGCCAATGCGGTTTCCAACTCTTGATGCGGTGGCAATGAGCCTGAGACCAACCGTGCGGCTCCAGCTCCGGCCCCAAATTGCTGTGTCGCCTCGACGGCGGCCTGAATCACCTCCGGATGCATGGCCAGTCCTAAGTAATCGTTCGAGGCGAAGAGGAGGATTTGGCGTCCTGCTATATCAACGACCGGGCCGACGCCAGAATGGAGCGGCGTGAGCCGCCTGGTGAGATGTTGCGCAGCCAACTCGTCGAGCTGTTTATTAAACATAGGGTCTGAGTACCATCTGAAAACCGAGAGAAATCCGCTGCCTCATTGACAAGCTTGTGACATCCTTAGTATAAGGCGCGGACATTATTTGCCGAAACGGGCCTCGCCGTCTCCAGCGAATCTATCCATGAGCTACCGCATTAAGATCCCGGCAAAAGTTCTTCCGGTCGATGAAGCCCATATGCTGAGCGGGCTTGACCATGCGCTGCACCGACTCCTGAACTACCGACGCCCCTTGCTGGTCGGTTTTGGAGTGTTGGTGCTTGCGGCTGCCGTGGTTGGCGGGGTGTTCTATGTTGACCGCCAGGCCGCGCAGAAGGCTCAAGAACTTGAACGTGAGGCGATGCGCTTCTTGGCCGCTCCTTCCACCAGTGATCCTCAAAAGGCCGATCACGCGCTCAAGGAAGCGATCACACGGTATCGGCAAGTGGTCGATCAATATCCTCGAACCCCCTCAGCACCACTTGCGTTGTATCATTTGGGAAATACGTTGGTCCAGACCAATGAATTGAGTGCGGCCATTGAGGCCTATCAGCGATTCTTGATGTTGTACGGTTCAAATCCATCAATGGCAGGGCTCGTACAACAACGGTTGGCCTATGTGTATTTGCTCAAGGGAGACCGGGATCTAGCGGTCAAGGCATTGACCGGCATCTTGGAGACTCCCGGTACGCTGAATCGAGATCAAGCCTTGTTTGAGTTGGCGCGACTGGAAGAATCTCAGTCGCGGCCAGAAGGGGCCTTAGCCCATTATCAGGAACTGATCAAGACCTATCCAAGTTCTCCCTTCACGAGTGAGGCGACGATCAGGACCAAGATCATGGATGTGAAAAAATCCCAGGAGTCGACGCCTGCGTCTTCGTCGATGGCCCCGGCTGGTGCTGCACCACAGAAGAGTCCTGCGTCTCCTCCTTCCGCACCCGGCAAGAAGTAATCCTCGTCGGCAGCGTTCCATGTTGATATCTGCAACCTATCCTGAGCCTGTTACCTGTGCCACAGGTGTGATAGCGAAGCTCTCGTGGGCTAACCCTACATCGTTTTTTCGCAATCTATTAAGCCGGTAGGCTGATCGCCGACTTGGCTTGGTGGTTTACTCTGCCCTGTGATTAGGGGGTAGGGAAGACCGGATCTAGTGGCTGATGACGAGAAAGTCGCCTGGTCGAATGGTCGGGCTGGAGAGATTATTCTTCGTCTTGAGCGTCTTGATGGGGATGCGAAACCGTTTTGATACTTTTCCCAGCGTGTCTCCCACGCGGACTTTATACCAGCGAGAGGGGCCGGCTGCCGCAAAATGAGCCTTCTCTGGGAGCTGCGGGAACTTATAGGATGGGATGCGGTCAAGCAGCTGCTCCACCTTCGCTTTCATTCCCACTGGTACTTTGAGGTGGTAGGTCTCGTTGCCAGGAGGCGTCGCGTCTCGGCGCAGCTCAGGATTTAAGAGCCTGAGCTCCTCATACGGAATGCCGGTTACATTGGCGATGGCACGGAAATGGACGGTTCGAGTGATGATGGCCTCGTCAAATTCATGGGGGGCAGCGGACTCCTGAGTAAAACCGTATCGATCGGGGTTCCTTGCGATGATCGTCGCGGCCATAAATCGCGGCACGTACTCCTTCGTTTCCCGCCGAATCAACCGTGTCTTGGAAATCTCGGAAAAACTTTCGACCTGGGCTTTGTGGAGGGCTCGCATCACCTTGCCTTTTCCGGCATTGTAGGCGGCCATCGCGAGCGGCCAGGCCCCGAAGAGGTCATAGAGATCGCGGAGGTAACGTGCCGCCGCGACCGTTGACTTGATAGGATCTCGCCGTTCGTCCACATAGTTATCGACGCGGAGCCCATAGGCCTTGGCCGTGCCCTGCATGAACTGCCAGGGGCCCGTGGCTTTGGCTCGGGAGTAGGCGTAGGGGTTGAATCCACTCTCCACGAGGGACAGATAGACCAGATCGCTGGGGAGATGAAACTCCGAGAAGATCTTATCAACGAGCGGCCGATAGCGGCTGAGCCGGAGGAGCCATTGCTCGAAGCGATCGTGGATGCCGGTATTGAAGTA
>JANYAJ010000544.1 GCA_025361385.1 Nitrospira sp. | reverse complement strand
CCTCCATTTCAAGAGGAAATGTCTTGTGGCGTTTTCGCGCAGCCTTTAGTTTCATGGGTGAGGGAACTTACCTTACTAACCTAGGTAAGTCAATGAATGTAATCAGAGCAATTTGGCATACGTCGTTGCCGTTGTTTCGCGATGGCAACAACATGACCGAGATTGTGTATTAGGCAGCGGGCGTGGGCTGTTTAGAAAGATTGTCAACTGGGGGGTGTTGGCGAGACAACACCGGAATCGTATCCCCTGGGGTACGTTGAGGATGTTGTTGAGACGAGAACGAAGTTGGGCGCCTGTTTCAGCAGCCGATTACGGTAGGCCGAGCGAGCGCATGAACCCTTCGATCGTCGTGGTGTAGTCGCTGGAAAGACCCAGTTCTTTGTTCAGCTCGCCGTGCTTCATATCTACCGGCAGCACGGTGACCTTCCCACCCAGTTCGGTTGCCTTGGATGCAAATGTTTGTGCAGGAGGAACAGGCATCGCTGCGCCTGGTCGAGCAGACCAGAAACATCGGCGCAGGGGCCACAGTCAGCCGACGGTAGGGTGACGCGTCAGTCCAGAACGCAGGGTCTTTACCAAACGCACGATCATAGATACGGGGATGTTTCCGCTGCATGATTTCGACGAGGTCGTAGGCGGCGCTGTCGAGCACGATGGTGCCGAGCCAGGGTGCGCCGCCTTTGCTGGTCACGATGCGAGGGTCGGCGGCCAGCAGGGAAACCAGGTGGGCTCCGGCCGAATGTCCCAGTAACAATACCCTGGCTGGGTCGCCTCCCCAGGATGGGGCCTTGGCCTGCACGAAGGCCAGTGCGCGCGCGATGTCGTCTGCCTGGTCAAGCGGGTTGGGCTGGCAGGTAGACATCCAGACGTTGTTGAGGATCGTTGCCATAGGACACGTCGCGCTCGATACGTACGTTCGACGGGAGGCGCACGCCGGTCGCCGACTGCTCGCCAAGGTCTAGCTCGTTGGTATCTTCAGCCTGCGCGGCAGCGCGCCGGCTTTCGAGCCGCTCCTCGATTCGGTCACGAAGCGGGCCGCCGAATGCCGAGATGAACTGCCCCAGCAATCCCACCAGCAACAACGCCAAAAATAGAGAATGTTTCGTCTTCAGTTCCCGGTTCACTCACCGACGCGCTTCATGCCCTGTTAGGTATCCTGGCATCAAGGTATGCAGGTGCATGAAGTTGCGCCGTATCCGTAGTGGGGATAGAGTAGTGCTCATGATTTACCAGGGTCTCCCATTGATCGCAACAAGAGGAGGAATCACAATGAAGACAGTCTATGTAGCGGTGCTGATTGGAATGTTGTCGGGCTGTGCGACGACCCCTTCTGGGCATTGGGAGCAGACCGGGCGAACTGAGTTGGAAACCCAGGACGATTTTGCCCATTGCGAGAAAACGGCCTATTTGGACTCGCAGCGCAACAAAACCGATGAGCCCTTCAAGGGACCGATCATCGAAAAGAACTGCATGCAACGACTGGGTTACACGTACATCAATAATCCGAAGTAAGTCTGGTTGGCCCTCCCCTATTCCGGGATACCAGATGGATGCGTATGGGCTGATGGTTTCCTCGCAAGTTCAGCCGGGACGCCGAGGCCTGAGGTGAAAGATGCGAAAGGCTCTGAAGAATTTTAAAGGTCAGGCGCTTGTTCGTCCTGACGTGCGTCGTGAATACGAAGGACTCAAAGAGGAGTTCGAGATTCTAGACGAGATACTCAAGGCACGGGCTGAAGCGGGCTTCACCGGGCTTGACCATTACGGGCCGTCCGGATAGTATCCACAATGGTAGCATTATGGATAGTGTTTAACGGGAGATTTCTATGGCGACCTTGACGATCAAGAACATTCCGGAGCCCCTGGTCAAACGGCTGAAGCAGCAGGCCGCGGCGCATCGTCGGAGCCTGAACTTCGAGGTCATTGCTTATCTTGAGCAGATGACGCACAACGTCCCGCTTGACGTTGACGCCCTGCTTGCGCGGGCGCGGGCTATCCGCGGAACTCCCAAAGGTGTTCGACTGACAGATCGCCTACTCGATGAACTCAAAGTGGTGGGGCGACCGTGATCGTTGCCGATACGAATCTGTTGATCTACCTCTACGTCCAAGGCCAACGAACACAAGAGAGCGAAGCGGTACTGCAACAGGATGCAGTGTGGACCGCGCCGTTACTATGGCGGTCAGAGTTTCGTAATGTTTTGATCAGTCTGATTCGCACAAACGCGCTCGCGATCGTCGATGAAGCAGAACGGTGGCTGACCGGACACGAATATAGCGTGATCTCTCGGCAGGTATTGGAGCTTGCCAGTCGATCCGGTTGTTCAGCTTACGATTGCGAATTCGTCGCCCTCGCCCAGGATCTTGAACGTCGTTGAATCTTTAACGTCCTTGAGGTGGACGCCATAGATCCGCTTATCGAAA
>JANYAJ010000525.1 GCA_025361385.1 Nitrospira sp. | reverse complement strand
CGGGGCTCAGAGCGGGGAGAGAGAAGTCGATGTCCGGAGAGCCGGAGAGCCTGGTCTTGGCGATGTTCTAATCTCCCGGAAGTACTGCCTCACTGCCTCCTGAGCTTTCGTGAAGCATTTTGGACAGTACGTGTGCGTGAGATGGAAGTCGTCAGGATTCACGCCATAGGCCTTCCGATACGTCCGCTGCGTAACCCAACGCTCACGATCAGGAGAAGACACGGCCTCGTCTCGAATGCGTCCGCAGACACAACAGACAGGGAGCAGCGTCGGTGCGATGAACGTCTTGCTTATCGGAGAGGAAAGCATCTCACGAGCGGTCTGCGCAACCAGTGCTACAAGAGACATGCGCCTCCTCTTTCATTCAGCAGCCAGACAAGTCCGTTCTGAAGATCGAGCAGGTACTCATGATCTACAAAACTGTCACAACATCGGCACGTCATCGGCGAGACTCCTCATGCACCGGCCGGGAGGCTCGCGACGAACGGCTGGCCACCCGGGCCGTAGTCGTGACCAGGGCCTGGCTCGGCCTATTCATACGTATCATGCCATAGGGGATTGAAGTGCTGACGCGAAGGAGTGCTTGCCCGTCCTCGAGACCGCATTGATAGCGTATGAACTGAGACCGGTGCTCCCTTCGCATGATGGCTGTCCGATCTCTTCCGTGCAACGCATCCACGAGGCCGGCTTCCTCTGCCCGCCAGCCAGCGCGTTCTTCCCGCGTGACCGAGTGGAGTTGCTGCTGGAGCCGGCACCATTCGATGCGTGAGATGATCTGGGGGGATTCGTACCTCATGGTTCCCTCCTTGGTACGTCTCGACATCCATTCACTTGTCAAGAAGCGGCACCACCCCATCAGCTGTCTCACAATTTGACCGTGATGATTTCTTTACTACTTTGACGTCTGAGGCACCATCAGCGACAGTTCGATAATTCTGTCGTGGTCTGAACGACAGAATTATGGAGATCATAACAATGGAGGTCTTCCCAGATCACGAGAGGTCTCTTCCGTACTCCGAGTCAACTGCGGCAGGAACGCCACGACGAGTTTGAGATTGTCCTCGTCGCGCTAGCCATAGGCAACGCTAGAAGACCGGATTTTGTTGTTGCGGTCCTCCTGCAGACCGAGGCGGACCGTCTTCTCAAGGTGAGAGAACTTAAGAGACCAGCCCCCTTTGCTTGCCCATTTCCGCCAGAACCTGACGGTGAGGGGGCAATCAACGGTTCCGGGAAACTTTTCCAGCTCTTACGAATAGAAGTTGATCACCACCAACCCCGCAATTGCAGCCAATCCACCGATGCAGCAGAGCACAAACCCGGCAGCTCCAGCCACAAACCAAGGCCTTACTCGCCTGAACTCTTGCAGCGTCAGCAACGGATGGAGCTCGACAGGAGCCCTCCACCAGCGAGGCGGGAGCGTCATGCGTGGCGCAAGCTGTTTATAGAGGACGACGTGATACCACAGGCCCGTGGGAATTCCGACGAGAAGCCCTCCAGCCAAGACCCAGAGCCCCAGTTCGATCATGATCTGAGGCGTGAGCACGACCGTGATGAGCGCGATTACGCAGAGACCCACTAGGCTTCCGAGGACCAGCAGCAGTTCAAGCATGAGAACGATTGTACCGGAATCCGCTTGTAGGCGGAGGCGGTTCGTCAAAAATCAGAACACCCTCGCTGGATACTCAACACGTTCGTCCAGCAAGGCCGCACCGAGTGAAGGGCCGAACGGTGAACGATGAACGATGAACGATGAACGCTCAATCGACGATCGTTTTCTGTTTCATCGTTCATCACTCATCGGTCAGCGTTTCCAAGCTGGCGGACGTTTTCAGCCTCCTGAGGACAAGAATCATGGTTGAGTACGCCCAACGTAGCGCCCAAGCTGCGTCACGAACGGGAACCGCAGCATCATGAACAGGTTCAAGCAGACCGGAGGGCCCAGGTGTTCGAGACCGATCTTCATCCCCAGTTGCCCCAAAGCCGGTTCCGCGCAGTAGGTTCCGAACAGCCGGTCCCACCAAGGTACATTGAATCCATAGTTGCTGTTGGTTTCGCGCACATCCACAGAATGATGGATACGATGCATGTCCGGCGTCACGACGAACCACCGGAGTACGCGATCAAGACTCACCGGCATCTGCACGTTGCTGTGATTGAACAGGGCCGTGCTGTTGAGCACGATCTCGAAGGCGACCACCTCGAAAGGAGCCACTCCCAGCGCCAGTACCGCTGCGGCCTTCACCATCGTTGAGATCACGATTTCGACCGGATGAAAACGCACCCCGCTGGACACATCCAGGTCCAGATCGGAGTGATGCATCATGTGGAACCGCCAGAGAATCGGGACCAGATGGAACACTTGATGCTGGCAGTAGATAATGAAGTCGAGCGCCACCACCGCCAGCCCGAATTCGAGCCAGACCGGCCCTTCGACCCAATTCAACAATCCCCACCCACGTTCCTGCGCCATAGCGGCGACTGCCACCACACCACCCATGAAAAACAGCCTGGCAATCACCGTATTCAACATCACGATCGTGAGATTGCCTCCCCACCGGCAGAGCTTCGAGGCCGTCAGCCTTCGTCGCGGCGCCAGCAGCTCCCATGTGGCCATGATGCCCAGCACGGACAGATACGAGCCCATACGAATCAGATCTTGAGATTCCATGCTCTACTCTCCTCAATAAACGACTTCCCCTGCACGGCATAAGAGACAATACCGCTTGAATGGATTCAGACTGTCTCCCAGGGTATCTGACAAATCAAGGCCTCCTGGAACCTTTTCATTTTGCCAGCCTAGCCTGCGCCTTGACACCATGTGAGTTGCGGCTCTTCCACATATCAGGCTCTCGATGCAGGTGTATAACCGCCAGAACGATGATGTCCTCTGACTGTGCGAGGCAGTACACCCCGTAAGGAACGTGGCGGAGGAGGGCGCGGTGAACATCGCCCGCACACAAGGAAATTGGCGAGAATGATCCTTGATTCGTTGAAAGACGAGGTCGAGTACGCCGAGGAACCGCACGGCCAAGCCTGACCTCGGCCTTCGTACCACAAGGCGGCTGCCAGGATGTCGAGGTCAGACTAAGGCTAGACGACGAGCTGCCGTGCCCTCCATGAGATCAACGGTCTCGTAACTTGCGCGCGATGTCGGCGCGGGCGTCTGCCCAGGGTCGGCCAGCGGTAGGGTTCGCATGGTACGGTGCCACGCGCTCTTGAATGATCTGCCGATGCCACTCGGGAACAGGAACTTGCTCAGCGGTTGCCGTGATTCTGTCCCAGAGAGATTGCACGAAATCGATCTGCTCATCGACTGAGAGATCCTCGAACCCTGGAGGAGGAGGGGGAACTCTCTTGGACATGGAGAAAACTCCTACGATCGGAAGTATCTCCCAAACCGAAGATCAAGAAAAGCGGACAAGTATGCCCCGATCGTGGCAGACAGCAGCTCCAGGACCATCGTACTCCCCATTGCGTATGTGGGAAACCGGACGTTCCCCCACCCTACAGAGACTCCAGTTCTTTCCGGAATTCTTTCCAGGTGATGGTCGCACTTGTCGGCCAATTCTGATCCTCAATCACCCGAATCCGCTTCGCGGCCTTCTCGCGTCGATTTTGGCGCCATGCAATCCAGCCAAACAGCCTCAGCGTCCAATAAATAAGATGGCGGGTCACCCAACACACGCCCAGGTCTTTCATGCCCTCGAGTATCACTGCGTCAGCCTGTTTGCGCGGGATATCCTGCATCCAATAGCAATAGTCGTGCACTACCGCTGCATTGCCATATTGTGCCCAAGGTGGAAATAACCACCAAACCGGTCGCGGCACACTCGCAAAATCAGTGACAAATCCCTGCGGCACATTCACGGTATAACCGGACTTGGCCTCCCAGGTCAGTGTCTGGCGAAGGTACCAATACTTCCCATCACCGAAGGGTGAGACGACCAGCGCCGTTCGGAATATTTTAAAAAACATGTGGTCCGTACTCCTGATATCAGATGTGGACGTTCATCATCAGCCACCCTGCGGCTATGCCCTCACGTATTGCGGCCTGCTGTACCAATAGGCCCAGGCGATCAATATGCCTTGAAGAAAAAGCCGGAGCCATAGGCCAAGAGACGAGGCCCAGGGATACAGCTCAGGATGCAAGGCCATGTGCACATTCGCCGGAAAGACCGCAATCAACAAAGCGATCAATCCCCATGCCGCCAACCGGGACCACCGCTCAAACAGCAGAAGGCCCCCCAACCCGATCTCCGCAACGCCGCTGAGGTATACCAATGCCACAGGCCAGGGCAGATAGGGCGGCATGATGCTCACATAAAACGGCGTGTTTAGAAAATGGTTCACTCCGGCCGCAATAAAGAACAGACCGTACAGCCATCGCGAAATGTGTTTGAGGCGATTCATCGCTCAGACCGAATCCGTCGCGGTACATACCATGGCAGGTCAATCCTCTATCGCTTGTCCGGTGGGATCATCTTGATCTTGCCCGAGAACCGTTCATGCGTCGCCGGATCGACCGGCCGATGTTTCACCGTCGTGCCAGCCGGATCTTGGCCGAGGGAATTTCCGCCATTCCAATTCGTCGTAGGCCTGATCGGCCTTGGAGCAAACCCGCCCCCGCAATTCGGACAGACATTTCCCAGGACCTGTTCGACACAGTCCACGCAGAACGTGCACTCATACGAGCAGATCCGCGCCTCAAGCGACTCCGGTGGCAGAGCCCTGTTGCAGTG
>JANYAJ010000508.1 GCA_025361385.1 Nitrospira sp. | reverse complement strand
CAGGAGTGCCATGGCACTGGGTATCGCGGACGAAAATGCATCACGGAATTTCTGGATCTGAACGATGAAATCAAAGAAATGATTCTTGCCGAGCGTCCCCTGTCCGAGGTCCGCTATCGCGCGGTGACCGGCGGGATGATCACGTTGCGGCAGTCCGCACTCAGAAAGGTGCTGGAAGGTTCCACCACCTTGCGCGAGATCAATCGAGTGACGTTTAGCGAGGAAGGATAAGCGATGTGGGGGCTGACCACTAGTCGTCCGCGGCAGTGCTTGAAAATCGGAGCGCAGACCCTCGCCTGGGGAGAGGCCGTCCGCACCTGGCGGGGGCGTTATCGCTACCGCTGTGTCCTCTCGCCGACACCGACCGGGGCTATCAAGCTGTCCCCTATGGATCTGAATCTGAGAGACATATCTGCGGTAGAAAGTCGCCTTCGGTCGCTGGCGGGGCCAAGTCGAGATATCCGGTTCGCAGGGCGTGTATGGCTGTCTGACGTCCCGCGCCCGATTGTGTTGCTGTTGCCGGATCTGTCGGTACGCGCGACTGTTTTGCAGCTGGAACAGCTTCCGGCGCAGGCGGAAGAGCAAGAGGCGCTGATTCGATGGCGGCTCGGGCAGGAACAGCTGTTGCCCCTGGCCGGGGCCAAGATTGTCTGGCAGGGGTTCCCCTCACATGGGGCAGGAGACGAGCGTTCCCATGCGATCCTTGTCGTGGCGATTCAAGAAGCCATCTTGAAGCAATACGAGTCCCTCTGTGAATCGGTCGGGTTGCTTCCGCAGGAAGTCGGTGTGACCAGCTTTCGTCTGTTTAATCTTTGGCTGAAAGCGGCAGGTGGCCGGAAACGGTTGGGCCGTGATTTGCTCTGGGTCAGTGTATCGGACGGCGGGTTGACCTGCTTTGTCATGCAGGAAGGCCGATTGATTTTTGTTCGGACCAAGCTGTTGAGCGCCGAAGGTCTACAAGGTGAAGAAGACCTTGGTGGAGACTTGGTCGACCACATTGTCGAGGAATGTGCGGCGTCTCTTCGTGCGTGCCGCGAGCATCATCCTGGCTTGAACGTGACTGAGATTGTCCTCGCCGGCGATAGCCCATTCCCGACGCTTGAACAGGCGCTGAACAGCGAACTCGGCCTGTCGACTGAGCGACTGGATTGGGAAGCTGTCGAACGGCTGGGGTGGACTCATGACGGGGGGAGTACCTCGTGGGCGACGCTCCCTGTCGTGGCGGGGGTGATGTAGACGATGGCACTTGGACGGACATTCTTTCGTGCGCTCGCCGGCAAGGCGAGCAGCTCTATGGTGAAGCCAGGAGGGGCGCGGTATTTTCACATCGAACTGAGTAGCCGATACCGGTGGTATGTCGCGCCTACCCGTCTGGTGCTGGTTGCACTAAGCTGGATCGTTGGGGTTTCAATTCTCTGGAGTGTGGCCCAGACCGTGATGACGATGCGCGACCGGCACGACATGCAAGCACGCCTCGATCATGTTCGTATGCAAGATCAACAGCTCCTTGCCGAGGCCCAACAGGAAGGCATTGATCTCTCCGGGCCTTCATTGCAACAGCTACCGGCTGAAGTCAGTTTGGCGAACCAGTTGCTCACAAAACGGCATTTTTCCTGGACACTGTTTCTGTCTGCTCTTGAAGCGGCAATTCCCCAGCATGTGTCGATTGAGAGCATACGCCTGGATCCGGGGAGCGCGGTCGTACACATGACAGGGTTGGCTGTGACGGTCGAAGATGTGACGGCATTGACGGTCACATTGCAAGACCACGCCCTCTTTCGCGATCCTGTGTTGGGCCAGCATCGGGTGGGGCCGGATGGCTTGGTTGAGTTCGACCTTACGCTGCGTTATCGGCAACCGGGTGTGTAGAGGGACATGATGGATTTCATCCTCCAACAGTTGCGAAAGCCCTACGGGATCTTGATTCCATGGCTCGCGTTGGTGCTGCTGTTGGCCGGAGTCTTGTGGGCGGTCCGCACCGTTGGGATTGATGGGGCCGAGCAGAGCCGGGCGAAATTGGAGTTGGAATGGAATCAAGCCCGTCAAGAGTTCACACACCATAAGGAGGCTCAGAAAGCGCGGAAGGATCTTGG
>JANYAJ010000483.1 GCA_025361385.1 Nitrospira sp. | reverse complement strand
GGGGCAGGGTCGGCGGCGATTTACAGGATAAAGGAACCACGCCATGTTTGGTACCATGGGGATCTCGGAACTGATCATCATCCTCGTCATTGTCCTCATCATTTTCGGGGCAGGCAAGCTCCCCCAAATCGGTGAAGGGGTCGGCAAGGCGCTCAAGGGGTTCAAGAAGGAAGTCAACGAGATCCCTCCGCCAGCGGAAGCGGCGTCGTCCGACGTCACTCAACCGGAGCCGATGCAGGTCCAGTCGACAATTCAGGCTGCACCGGTGGTGGCGCAGGGACAGGCTCCAGCCGCTCTGAAACCGACGGCGCCCTATACGCCGGGACCGGAGCTCACTCCTGGAACGACCGCTGCCTTAATGTACAACATGGCGGCCCAGCCGCAGGCTCCTCGGCCAGCGTCGGCCCCGTCAGCCTCCGCTCAATCAGCCGCGCAGGGTCATCAGCCTCCTACGATGGAAGAGCGCGCGGCGGCTCCCACGCCGATGATGAAGGCACAGTACCCGCCTCTTCCACCTGGTGCGCAGGCAAAACCTGTGGCCAAGCGCCCCTCTGCTATCGTCAACAAAGATGCCGTGGCCCGTGTCCAGGCACAGCAAGCAGCCATGAAGGCCCAGGCCGCGCAACCGACCGGCATCTCTCCGGGGGACATGCAAAGCTTGGGGGAAGGGCTTGGCGATGCGTTGCGAACCTTCAAGCAGGCCGTTGCCGATGTCCGCAATTCCGTCGATCCGGAGATGCGAACGATCCAAGCCGAAATGGACTCTGCCCAGAAGGAATTTCAGCAATCCATCGAAGCAGCTAAAGAGATGCCGGCCTTGCACGAAGAGCCCCCTAAGCAAGCGTGAGCCGGAATGCCGTCTTCATCAACCTGCCCGCTACCTGGGATCCGCTTTCTCGCACGACCTCTGTCACCATAGCTTGTGCAGTCGTCCTGAACCTCCTCTGTCTCCCCGGATGTATCCAGGACTCTCCGCAGCCATCGAAGGAACGCGCCGTCTCACTCTTGCTGGAGTTGCTCCACGATGACCGGCCAGAGATGCGACGAACGGCTGCTGAATCCCTGGGTAAGATCGGTGACCGAGAATCCATAGACTCGATTCTCCCCCTTGTACAGGATCCTGATGAAGCAGTCCGAGAAGCGTCGGTAACAGCCATGGGGCGGATAAGACCCCCAGCCACAGATACAATTGTCGCCCTCTTGGCGCAGGCGCTAAAGGATCCTGTCGAGTCAATCAGACAGGCGGCAGTTGTCGCGATCGGCGAGATCGAACCGGGCCCCCGGTTACTGGAGCCAATTGTGGGCCTATTGCGATCTTCGGATGCGGCGATCAGGAATGCGGCCGTGCGAGCATTGCTACAAATCGACTCGAGCCAATCGGTTTCTTCGTTAATCGCAGCAGGACAGGACTCTGACCCAGAAGTGCGTCAGGGAATTGTGGCGGCGGTGGGCGAATGGGGCGGCGTGGCAGTCTCTCCGTGGCTTAGAGAGCGTTTGGCCCATGATTCCTCGCCTGGCGTGCGAACAGAAGCGGCCTATCGCTTGGGAATGCGCAGCGATATCGAAGCGAAGGCCGCGCTTGATAGAGCAGTGGCGATGGATGCCGACAGTGGGGTACGGAACTGGGCGAAACGAGGAAGACTCTAGGTTGTGAGGCGAGTGCGATTCAACGCCTCGACGAGTTCAACCAACTCCTTGCGGGCCTTTTCGTCGATGTTGGTGAATTGAACGCCCATCCCGGGAAACAGCAGATGTCGTTCGGGCTTGTTGCGGGTCCAGGCGACCTTGGCTGTGGCCTGGTATTTTTCCCAGGGACGGTCTGGCAGAGCAAACTCAACGGATAGTTCGGTTCCAGGGGCTAGCGGGGCGCTGCTTTCGATAAATAATCCGCCTGCACCAATACCACCTGTAAGGCTGTCGAACTGTTTACCTTCCGGTGTCGTGTACCGGACCTTCAACGCGAGTGGAGCTCTCGGGTGCGCACGGGCATGGGCGAATCGCGCGTCGTCGTCACCGGCCAGAACTTGCTCAATCATCTCTCCCCATGGAAGGACGCCAAGCAAAGCTCCTGTCGCACTCAGTAATGAGAC
>JANYAJ010000418.1 GCA_025361385.1 Nitrospira sp. | reverse complement strand
CGCAAAAACCGGCGAAGTCCCGATCTACGGCATGGACTACAAGGACCGGCGGGACGAGGGGATCGCCTGGCTGCAGCGATGGGGGAATCCCTATTCGGTCATCGGGGTCGATGAATCGGGACGTGTGGGCATCAACTATGGCGTCTATGGCGTTCCTGAAACGTACGTGATCGATAAAGCGGGAGTGATCCGCTACAAACAGATTGGTCCGCTGGATGAGAGTATTCTGGACAAGAAAATCATGCCCCTGGTGCGGGAGTTACAACAACAATGAGACGCTGGTTACTAGTGTTGCTCTTGATCCCCTGCCTCGTGTCGGCAGAGGAAGCGAAACCGCTGGCTGAGAACCAGCAGGCCGAGGCGCGTCTGAAGACTCTTGCGCTGGAGTTGCGCTGTCTCGTCTGTCAGAACCAGACGCTGGCAGATTCGACCGCGCCATTGGCCGAAGATTTGCGCCGAGAAGTTCGCGAGATGATCGCGAAAAACATGAGCGACCAGGAGATTCGCGACTTCCTGGTCCAACGGTACGGCGACTTCGTGTTATACCGGCCTCCGCTCAAGGCCACGACGACTTTTCTCTGGCTGGGCCCGTTTCTCTTGCTCGTGGTGGGAGGGGTCACGTTAGCCCTTGCGTTGCGGCGCCGAGCGAAGACAGTGCCCGATCCCGCGCTCTCCGCTGAGGACCACCAAGCGGTTGCGCAACTGCTCTCGGAAGGAACCAAACACTCATGACACTCATGTTCTGGCTCATCGCGTCGGCTATGACCATCTCTGTGATCGCGCTCCTCCTGTGGCCGTTGCTCACTCGAACCACTGTGGTCGCGATGGGCGAACGCGAGAACAGATTGGCGGTCTACCGGCAGCAGTTTGCCGAGCTCGAACAGGACCAGAAGAATGGAGTGTTGACGGAGGAGCTCTATCAGCAGGCGCGGTCTGAGCTCGAGCGTCGGCTGCTCGATGAAACCGGGAGCGCCGATACGGCGCCGACAGCAGTAGGATGGCAGGTCAATAGCCAGCTGGTCGCGGTCGTCGTCGCCATCGTCATTCCTTTGGCGAGTGTGGCCCTGTACTGGACGATAGGGAATCCGCTGGCGATCACGCATCCATCCGCATCGGCGTTTTCGGCACAGGGCAACTCGGACTCCGACCGCATGAGTGCCGAAGGGATCGAGTCCCTGTTGGAACGTCTCAAGAAAAAGCTCGAGCAAAACCCCAACGACGGAGTGGGATGGGCGCTGCTCGCCCGTTCCTATGTGAGCATGGGGCGGTATAGCGAGGCCGTGACGATTTACGAGAAAGCCGTCAGCCTGATTCCGGATGATGCCCAGTTACTGGCTGACTATGCCGACGCGTTGGGCGTCGTGCAGGGTCGGACATTGGAAGGGAAGCCGGAGCTGTTGATTCAGCAAGCGCTGACGCGCGATCCACAGAATGTGAAAGCGCTGATGATGGTCGGCACCGTGGCATTCGATCGAAAGCAGTATGCGGATGCGGCGAGGTATTGGGTCCAGGCGCGTGCGAATTTGCCGCCCGATGCGGAGCCGGAGGTGTTTCAAGAGTTAGCCTCTGCCATTGAGGAAGCGAAGGGTCTCGCGGGGGAGAAGGGGATGGCGGCAACCATGAAGGTCGCGCCAGCAGGACCGGCCACTTCCGCCAAGCAGAGGGGGCAGGAGCTTGCGATCGCCGGAACGGTCACCCTCGCACCGCATTTGGCCGGCAAAGGATCGCCCACCGATACCCTGTTTGTGTTTGCGAAGGCTGTGGCGGGTCCGCCCATGCCGGTCTCGATCGTACGCGTCATGAGAAAAGATTTGCCCTTCACCTTCCGGCTCGACGACTCAACGAGCCCCATGCCGGCCAGGAAGTTGTCCGATGCAGGGACCGTCGTGATCGTCGCGCGTCTCTCGAAGTCCGGCGAGGCCATGGCGAAGAGCGGCGATTTGCAGGGCATGAGTCAGCCGGTCAAGCCTGGGGTGAATGGGATCAATGTCGTGATCGATCGTGAAATCCCATAGCGCGGGGACGTTCCCATGTCGCATTCGTATCTCACCACGCTGTTCTACCTCCTGCCACTGATTCTTGTCCTGCTCCTCTACTACCGGCGTCACAGCAAAAAGGAAACTCAATTCGGCGCTCGCCTGGCTGAGACGATCAAGTCTGGAGTTGCGGAGCCCCTGACGCTCCATCCAGTCATTGATGTCAATAAGTGCATTGGCTCAAGCGCCTGCGTGAAGGCCTGTCCCGAGCATGCGTTGGGGATCGTCAGGGGGAAAGCCGTCCTAGTGGAGCCAGATCATTGTATTGGGCATGGGGCCTGTGTGTCGGCCTGTCCGGTCGAAGCGATTGCTCTCGTGTTTGGGACAGAGAAGCGCGGGATTGATATCCCACAGGTCAAACCGACGTTTGAAACCAACGTCTCTGGCATTTTCATCGCCGGCGAACTCGGCGGGATGGGCCTGATCAGAAAAGGCGTGGATCAAGGACAGCGGGCGATCGCAACGATCTTGAAAAACAAAAGCAAGGGAAGTGAATTGGATGTGGTCATCGTCGGGGCGGGACCGGCCGGCATCTCGGCATCGCTGGCGGCGAAAGAGGCAGGATTGCGATTCGTGACGATCGAGCAGGAAGACTCACTTGGCGGCGCCATCTATCAGTATCCCCGCAGGAAGGTGGCGATGACGGCGCCGATGACGCTGCCCATTGTCGGTCAATTCAACAAGTTCGAGATCAGCAAGGAAGAGCTGCTCGCCTTCTGGAACAAGATCATTCAACAGACAAACATCACGATCAACTTTTCCGAGCGGATGGACTCGTTGAAGAAAATTGGGAACATATTTGTCGTGAAGACGCCTAAGGCGGAGTATAAGACGGTGAACGTGTTGCTCGCCATTGGGCGGCGTGGCACGCCTCGTAAACTGGGTGTGCCGGGAGAAGAACAGCCCAAAGTCGTCTATCGCTTGATCGATCCAGAGCAGTACCGGGGGATGCAGGTGCTGGTCGTCGGCGGTGGAGACAGTGCGGCGGAGGCGGCGTTGGCGATTGCAGAAGAGCGGGGTGCGACGGTGTCGGTCTCGAGTCGGGGTGACGATATCCTCACGCGGCCCAAGGAAAAGAACCGGATGCGGCTGAAAGACTTCGCGACACAAGGGAAGCTGAAGATATTTCTGAATGCGAGTGTGAAACAGATTGAGAAAGATACGGTGACGCTTGAGCAGGAGGGTAAGAGG
Source organism: Nitrospira sp. (assembly GCA_025361385.1). Classification (GTDB taxonomy): domain Bacteria; phylum Nitrospirota; class Nitrospiria; order Nitrospirales; family Nitrospiraceae; genus Palsa-1315. The sequence continues at coordinate 589 of JANYAJ010000418.1, read as the reverse complement.
TATTCAGTGAAGAACGACGCCGTGATCGTGTGTGCCGGCGGGACCCTGCCCATTCCCATGCTCAAAGAAATCGGCGTGATGGTCGATACCTACTACGGCACGGCTGTGGCGAAGTAGCATTGCTCAAGGAGGTTCTCATGTGGAGTCGGATCATCGTCGCCAGTACGATTCTGTTATCGATGAACGCCTGTGGGGGTTCACGGTCACTACCTGCGGCAGAAGACCGGTCACCTCGCATAGCCAAGCAAGGCACCGTGCTGGCGGCTCCCATTCAGCAATTGCACAAGCAGGCTGAAACGGGAGACGCGGAAGCCCAGTTCAACCTAGGCCTCTTGTACGAACGCGGACGCGAAGTGCCTAAAGATAAGAGTGAAGCGCTCCGCTGGTATCGTCTTGCGGCCACGCAAGGGGATACCTTCGCTCAAAATGCGCTTGGTGACAATTACTGGGAGGGCACGGGTGTGCCGAAGGATGATAGGGAAGCCGTCCGGTGGTGGCGTCTTGCGGCAGATAAAGGGTTTGCCCCTGCGCAACATAGCCTGGGGAAGCTACTGGCAGGAGGCGGCCAGGGGGTGGCATCGGACAAATC
>JANYAJ010000401.1 GCA_025361385.1 Nitrospira sp. | reverse complement strand
TACTGCCATGCGGCAGATCTCCCAGGGCCACCTGGACGATGTAGGCAGTGATAGTGGCCGCCGGCTCCAGGGGATTCCAGGTGAGATTCGGGTTTTGCCCCGCCGCGATCGCCACGACCATGGTTTCCCCGACTGCACGCGAGATCCCGAGCACATAGGCCGCCACAAGGCCGGAGGTGGCAGCAGGCACCACCACTCGCCAGGCGGTCTGCAGCCGGGTCGCTCCCATCGCATAGGAGCCTTCCCGCAACACCATCGGCACAGCGCGCATCGCATCCTCGCTGAGCGAGATCACGAAGGGCATGATCATAATGCCGATGACGATCCCGGGACCGAGCATGTTGAACCCCGGGAGATCTGGCCACAGAATTTGGAGTGCGGGCGTGACGACAACCAGTGCAAAATAACCGTATACAACAGTAGGGACTGCGCCCAGGAGTTCTAACGAGGGCTTCATGACTTCCCGCAACCGGGAGGAGGCAAATTCTGAGAGATAGATCGCCGCGACGGTCCCGAGGGGAATCGCCACGAGTAAACCGACCGCACTGGTGACGAGGGTGCCGGCGAGTAGCGGCAAGATCCCATAGTGAGGGTTGGCAAAGAGGGGAGTCCAGAGCCTATCGGTAAAAAAGTCCGTGAGTGGGACTGTTTTGAAAAACCCGATCGATTCAGACAGCAGCACGGCAATGATGGTCACCGTTGTGGCTACCGACATCAGGGCGGCAAGAAAAAGCCCGCCTTCGATCACCCGTTCGCGGCGCTGCCGCGTACGACGACGAGCAGCAGCCTCCGCCCTTGCGTCTGGCTTACTAATAAGCATTGCCTCCTGCTCCGCCACGCTGGACGTACCCATCAATAGACCGATGCCTTCCTCTGCCTCTCTCCTCGAATCCGACCGGACAATTCACGGAAGGCTATCGTTTGGGAGGTCGACTCATGATTTGCTCAACGCCTAGTCCGATTTCAGGGACACCGCCGAACGCGGATCCCAGATCCCCCTTCTTGAACCGTTCACGGACCTTAGTATATACGTGCTCAGGCAAGGGAATATACCGAACCTCTGCGATCAGCTTGGAACCCGCTGTCATGTAGTAATCGACGAATTCTCTCACTTCTACACGCTTGGCTGCAGGTTCACTGACATAGATGAAGAGGGGACGCGAGAGGGGCTGATAGGTGCCGTTGATGACATTCTCCGCACTGGGCAGGACTGGTCCGCCCTTCCCGACTATGGCGACCGCTTTCAGTTTTTTGCTCTGCGCGGCGTAGTAGGCAAATCCCATGTACCCCAACGCATTCTTATTGGTCTCGATTCCCTGCACAATCACGTTATCGTCTTCGCTCGCCGTATAATCTCCACGGCTAGACTTGGCCTTTCCGACAACCGCATCCGTAAAGTAATCGAAGGTGCCGGAATCCGAGCCTGGGCCAAAGAGCACGAGCGGCGCATCCGGCCAATCAGAGTGGATCTGGTTCCATCTGGTGATCTTGTTCTGGGCCGCCGGCTCCCACATTTTCTTCAATTCTTCAATCGTTATCGAGGTGATCCAGGTATTTTTCGGGCTCACCGCCACTGTCATGGCATCAAAAGCGATGGGCAATTCGTAATAGGCAATGCCATTCTTCTGGCAGAGGTCCATTTCTTCTTTCAGGATCGGGCGAGAGGCATCCGCAATGTCCGTCTCACCTCGACAGAACTTCTTGAATCCGCCGCCTGTTCCTGAAATACCAACGGTGACTCGTATCTGCCCGCGGTTCGCTTTCTGAAATTCTTCTGCCACCGCTTCCGTGAGGGGATAGACCGTACTCGATCCATCGACTTTGATGAGAGCCGTTTGCTCGGCCTGTGCCGGATCGTTCCCTGCACCGAAACCGAAGCCTCCAAGGAACAGGACCATCGCCATACTCCCAACGAGTCGTGCAACCAGCATGTATCTTCCTCCCATACTCAATGCCATAAGAAATGCGCTCATCATCTGGCGCTCACCCTATAGACCGTCCATTCCGGCATTGTCACAGCGGTGTTAACTCTATGTTAACTCGGACGGGTCATGGCTGCGGTCGTACCTAATTATCTTGTCTGAACCAGGGCTTCTCGTTCGAGGAAGCTGCCACATTTCTTTACAAATCTGTAACATGGCCGCAATACCGCCGTGATGTCGGCTCGGTACACCTGTAGCGACCTTATCGGACACATCTACAAGAAGGAGGATACAGGTATGGATAGCTCTCAGCGCGTGACGGTCAGGAGAAGTCTCGCAGGCGTCATGGCTCTCACCCTCTGCGTGAGTTCTGCCTGGGCCGGCGAGGTTCAGAACAGCCAAGGCCCTGCACGCCCAGCGATAGTGGTTGCACAAAATGCAGCGTCTGCGAGCGGTGTTGGGCCAGGACTCCCTGAGACCAGTGAGTTGCCTCCTGGAGGCGCGTCGATTGAGGATCTCATGCTCCAGAAGGGCCAGATCACGATGGATGAGTGGATCCAGATTCGAGCCGAGCAGGAATATAAATCCGCCGATCAGGTCAAGCGCATCGATGCGATCGAAGATTGGAAGTCGAAAACCGAGTTGTTGCCGATGCTCAGAGACAAGGTGAATTTCGGTCTGAACGCACTCCAATTTCTCTACACGCGCAACGAAGCCCATGTCGCGGAAGGAAAGAGCCAGGACAACCTTTCTATTCGACGATCTGAAATCTTGTTCTGGGGCAAGATCAGCGATACGATTCCGCGCTGGCACGCGTTGATGGAGTTTCAAAGCATTAATCTCACATCGAATACCCCGAATACCGCCGGGGCAACCGGTGCGGCTTCTTCCTCCACGTTCTTTCGTGAATCCTACATCGATTTTCGGCCCATTCAGTCCTGGGCGCCAAACCTGAACTACTTCCGCGTCGGCATCTTCCGGATGCCATTCGGTATCTTCACCGAAACGTCAGGTGGATTGCGGGACATCATCAGTTCTCCCTATCTCACCTCTGTCGGCGGATCCGGGGGGCCAGGCCAGAACAACAGAGGGACAGGCGGTCAGATCGAGTTTCTCCAAGAACGCGATTTTTTCGCGGATGTGCGGGGAAAGATTGCCAATCGACTCGAATATGTGGCCGGTATCATGAATAACAATAATTATCAGGCGAACTCGACCGGAGCGAACAGTCCGAAGAGCTTCTATTCTCGTGTACGGTTGTTCGGTACGGATGTTTCGTTTGTCAGTTTTACGACTATTCAGGGAGAGTCCAACAACGCCAATACGAACAACAATGGCCGTGGAAAGGGCGCGTTCGATCGCTATGGAGTGGATGCCCGGTATACGTCTAAGCTCTTTCCGGGGTTCATGGTCCAAGGAGAATGGTGGCAAGGACACGACGGCGCCAACGCGACGACCGTCGGGACTGGGGCCAATGGAGCCTGTCAAAACACAATCCAATGCGGGGGATCCGGCGCGCCCGGCATGCAGCGACGGACCTACTATGTCCTGGCGAAGTATCTCATCACAGAAGGCATGTTCCAGAACTTTGAACCGACGGTCATGTGGGAGCAATTCGACCCCAATACCAGCATGTCGAATGACATGTATACGAGAACGATTGCCGGTCTCACCTACTACTTCGAAAACTTTCCTCCCAAAGTTCAGTCCAAGCTACAACTCAACTACGAATTTCGGCATCATCAGGGGTTTGGCCCAGGAACCTCTGTCCCGAATACCGACCCCTTTGCGCAGAATACCTTCTTGATCCAGTTTCAAATCAGATTCATGTGACGGATATCGACTCATACGAGGCATTCCGAGTTGCAATGGAACCAGACAAGGAGTAATGAGAATGACGAGCATGATGAAACCAGAAACAGCCATCCTCTTGTGCAGCCTACTCCTCGGTGCCTGTGCACCAACCCAGGTGTTTCCGCCTGAGGCCATGGAGGGTGTCGACAAGAACTTCGATTTTGCTGCCTGGCGCATGGTCCCGAATGGGAAGGTTGGGCACAAGATTCAACTCGGCGGTCGGATCATTCAGGCCGAAGCGAAGGAGGGGGGGGTGGTGCTCGTTGTCGCGCAACTCCCGATCGTGGAACATCCGGCCTATGGTCCAAAAGACAACGGGAAACGTAGCGGCGAATTCCTGGTGCTCTACCAAGGCAAGGTCGACGCCAATGCCTTGCAACCGGGAAACCGGTTGGTGGTCGTAGGTACCACCCAGCAGGCCAAGGTTGTAACCGTGGACGACAGCCAACGCAGCCTCCCTTCTATCGTCTCACGCTGTCTCCATATCTGGAACACCGGAGGACGAGAGGTTGCCGACTTCCCTTCATTTGGGGCTGGATATGAGCCGCTCGAAGAGAACACATTCTGTATCAAAGCACCCTAGCGTTCTACGGTGCTCGTGCTCGGTCGTAGCGATCATGGGCTGAAGAGATGTGATGATGCACTCACGATCCGTTGCCTTCGTTTTTGTGCTCGCTTGTACTGGTGGATTGTTTGGCTGTGGTCACGAGGCAAAATTTCTTCGCGAGACCCCGGCCGGTGGGCTGGTCTCCTTCTCAGTCCAGACGGAAGCGGATATTTTTTCCTCAGAGGGACGGCGCGATGCGTTGCGCCTTATCCGCGAGAAATGTCCCCAGGGATCGCGCATCGTCAAAGATGGCGAGCTTCCCAAAGTCAGTCAGGCAACGGATCGTATCTGGCGGGGCCAGATGGGCACCGATAGGATTTGGGGTATTCAGTTTGTCTGTGAATCACCTGTGCCACGCTGAAAGAATCGTATGAACCGTCTTCTTCGCATCATGGCATGGCCAGTGCTCATTGTAGGACTTACGGCCTGTACCGCAATGACAGGTGAGCGCGTTGTCTATGATCGGCAGGGGATTCAGGTGGCGATTCAGCCGGACCCGACCATCAGTCGTTCGAGCCCACCGGCACGGAACAGCCATCCCGCCACCGTGACCATGAACGAATTGCGCCTGCTCTTGGGCAGCCTGCAAATCAGTGGATGGAGCGGCACCCTCATGGGACTGGTCCAGAATCCGCAACCCATTCCGTTGCTCAACAGAGACGAACTGAATAGGATCGCAGAACCGTTGGCAACGGCGCTGCAACAAGCCGGTCCGATTGAACGCGTATCGTTCTTGTTGGAGGATACGGCTCGTCCCTACAGTCCAGATCGAACAGCCGGTATGCTGTTCATCCGTGGTCCGTATCTCCATGTCGTGGTCACCGATCATTCCGGCTTCACCCAGGCAGACACGGCCGGCGGAGAAGAGAAGGACCCCAGGGATACCAAAGGCATGAAGCTCTGGGTCGCACGCCCTGCTCAGGCCGCCTCAGTTTCAGCTTCTGAAGAGCCGCGATGGGCCCCCTTCGAAACCGTCCATATCTCTTTGAATGTGAGCGAGGTTTCTGGATTATTGACTGCGCGCCCCACAGCGCGGGCTGACCGACCGCCATTGCCACCACAGGCCGCTCTGCCGGTGCAGCTTTTGCCCCAAGCCGGTCCTGCCATTCCTCCGTCCACCGCGGATACCCAACAATTGCAACTGCGTGAACTGAGCCGCTCCAATCTCGATCTCCGCGACCGTCTGGATGAACAGGCCACACAGATGAAAGACTTGAAAGCAGAGCTCCTGCGCCTGCAACAGGAACTTGAGAAGGCAAAACCAAAGGGTCGGACGCCGCGCAAGTCTCCCGTTCCATAATCTCTCGACTCCTCCAGATCCAACTCCATCCAGCCTCTCTCGCGTATCTGCGTTAGCTTGTCACCGTTCCCGATACGAGGAGCAATTGGGGCCAAGCCATATGAGCAAGCGTCTTCACGCGGCGCCCGTTTCTCGTTTGTGGTGAGGATGCATTCTCACCACAAAGGGATCGGTCGACAGGCCTGGAGTCACAGCAAATCTGGTGGAAACCGTATCTGGGGATGGGCTCACACCGATAAGGGGGAAGCCACTTGTCCTGGTCTTGTCCGATCCTGATTCAGGGGAGCAAGGATATCGGCCCGACCCCACGATGTGGAGTCGGGCTGGTTGAAAGGGGAGAGGGAGCTATTGTCCGGCCTTAGGGCCTGAGGCTGGAGTGGTCGCGAGCGAGACAACGCTCTTCGTCACTTGGCTCATGGGGAGAGGGAAGAACCCCGCGCGTACCACCGCTTCTTGTCCCTCACGGCTCGTGATAAACATGAGGAACTCGTGTGCTGCCGGAGGCAGCGGGGATTTGGGAGACTTGTCGAGATAGACATAGAGAATGCGCCGCAGCGGGTAGGTCTGGTCCGCGACAGTCGCCGACGATGGAGCGATAAAGGGCATCCCTTGGTTCTCCGCGAGAGGAACCATCCGTACAGCGGATGCTTGCAGCCCGAATCCACTGTATCCAATACCTAATTGATCGCGGCTGAGCGCAAGAATCACGGAGGCCGCGCCTGGTTGCTCTTGTAGTTGTGGCGCGAACTCTCCACCGGCAAGGACATGCTCCTGAAAGAAGGCCCTGGTTCCAGACTTCCGGTCTCTGCCATACAAGTGAATCTCGCTCTTTTCCCACCCATTGCTCAACCCAACTTGTCCCCACTGTTTCAGATCGGTCTTGAGCCCGCGCATATGAGTCGTGGAGAACATCGCATCGACTTGATCGAGCGTGAGCCCAGCCAGCGGATTGTCTTTGTGCACGTACAGAGCCACGGCATCGACCGCCACCGGGAGCGCCAGAGGCTCATACCCATGTTGTGCGACGAACTGTTTGATCTCAGAGTCCAAGAGCTCCCGCGAAGTGGCTAAGAGAAAAAATTGATTGGTCCGTTCTTCCTTGAGGATAATTCTGCCAACGGCTGGGGGCTCCAAGAACTCCGACACGGCTTTTGTGGACCCACCACCCTTGACGTTGATGGTGACCTGTGGTTGGCGTCGTTGGAACTCAGCCGCCAGTCGAGACATCAACGGAGACATGGTATCTGATCCCTGAATCTTCAAGGCACCTGACACCTGGACCTGTGGGGCATAGGGGGAAAGACCGGAATCCACGGTCAGGCTGGCGAAGGGACCTCCCTGCTCGGCGCGAACGGCTGGCGCGGCAATGAACAATCCGATCAGTACCGTCACCACCGCCATACGAATACCGGATTGCGTAGGCCAATTTTCTGTTTCACCATGAATCATCATGCCCTTGTTCCTCCTGTAGGTCGCGATCCTGTGCCTTATCTGACTTGAACGATAGACTCAGTATATTGTGGCCAGATCACAGGCTTGTTACAGAATTGTAAATTTTTCTGGAGAGGGAGGGGCGAAGTTCTTCGACGAGGCGATCAGAGGACCCGGTAGTACAGCACTGAGCTCGTTCCGGTGCTGGGATCGCGCCGGAGTACTACGGTCGCATTTCTGGTTACTTCGTTGATGGTCACAATCATACGGGCCAAGAACAGATCGCTTTTAATGTCGTACAGGTTTTGGAGTCTGAGTTCCTTTCCAACTGCTTCAAAGCTGCTCACGCGGTCGAGGTCCTGAATGGTCTTGAAGGGACGGGCTTGGATAATATCCGATGCGACGCCTTGCGTGATGCGAGGATCGAGGGCCTGAAGCACAAGGAGGTCGGCTGTATTCACATTCACCCGGCTTTCCCCCTCTTGCGGATAGACGGTCACTACCTTCGAGAGCTTCTCGATGAGGTCGGGAGTCATCCCTTTGATCAGGCGTAACTCTAAGAGCGTCTGCAAGGGAGCATTGGCCGCCCGGTAGGAGGGGTGCAAGGTTTGATAGTAGGGGCTTTCTGCACCGGCCGCTTCCGGTACCTCGTCCTGATCCACCCAATCGACGATGGCGTCCACCAGATCCGGATTGATCTGCACGAGTTCGAAGAGGCGTTTGAACCGCAGAACCTTGGTCTTCCTTGCGATGGGATCTCCGCTGGCCGCTAAGTCGTTCAGGTTGAGTTTGCCCCGTTCATCATCGATTTGCGCGCTCAGCAGGCCGTCGCCGATGGCATAATTCGTGATGGGAAAGGCCCATATGTCGGTGGGGGCATCGAAGAACTGTCCCGTTTGCTTGTCCTTGATGAAATCTTGCTGCAACACGCCACGGGCTGCTTGTACTGCCGCACGCGCGAGCACGGTCGCTTTAAAATTATCGCGAAATGCTGCGGCGTCGCGGTATTCACGCCTCGCTTCGACATCGAATTCGAGAATCAGCGCAACCAGGATGGTGAGAACCAGGAGGGTCAGAAGAAGGGCGATGCCACGCTCATCAGACCTTGGCATAGGTCACGATTTTCAGCGTCGCGTCGAGATTGACCGGATTGTCGTATTTCGGTTTGATCTGGAGATGGTGCACCTGCACGTCGTAGGGGGCCTGCTCAATGGCTACCAGCAATGCGAGGATCTGGGGAAGCGTGACGCCGTCGAGCCGGAGGTCGACCGAGGTTTCCTGATAGCCCTGGACGACGAGGGGAGCCTGTGGCTGCATGCCGGCGATGCGATCGCGAATCTGCGCCGTCGTTGTCGCTTCTTCCATGAAGGCCAGCAGGGAAAACTGTGTCGGCGGCTTCGGCATGCGTTGTTCGAGTTTGGCGATCCGCGCCTGCTTGGCCATATATTCCTGTGCCACCAGTGCCAGCTCCTGGCTGTCTTTCGCTTTCCGGCGTGCCTGCCGATCGAGTTTGTCGATCGACGCGGTGAGCGGATCGATGATCAGCAAAAACACGAGGACTGCGGCGATGACTGTTCCGCCAATGGACACGATGATCCGTTCACGTTGCGAGAAATGCTGCCACCGTTCTTTCAGCATGTGTCTCATGGCCGTTGCACCGTGTACGTCAGCCGAAATACGACTTGGTTCGGCACAGCCCCGACACGGGTGTCACTAATGGACACGTCATGCAGTGCTTCGACTGCCGCAAAGGCCTGCTTGATCTTCTCGACCGCATCGAAGGTTGTCGTTTCTCCCTCCAAATGCATGCTGGCTCCGTCAATCGTCAGGTCTCGTACTTTCAATGGCACCCCTGGCGGGACATGTTTCACCAGTTCCGCAAGGCTGGCCAGCACGTTGTAGCGACTCCCGTCGACCGCCGAGAGCCCCTTCTCTAGTTGCGACACTCGATACCGGGCTTGATCTAACTCTTCCCCGGGGCTCGCGCCAGGACCAAATGTTTGCTCGTATTGAGTCTGGAGCCCTCGCTTGAGGTCCTTGACCGTCGAATCTTTGAGCATCACGCGTGTGGAGAGATCCATCAGACCCAGGACGGCTAGGACGAGACCGCCCCACAAGGCCAAGCGGCGGTCGTGCTTCGAGGCATCTCCTGTGGCCGATGCGTCTTGGCTATCGGCTTTAAAGTCGAGAACGAGACCTGATCCCGCCAGTCTTGACTTCCAGCGGGGACGCACGATATTCGGATGGATCGACAATCCGAATGCGATGGAAAAGGCGCGAGGACAGCTCGATCCGAATCCTTGTCGAGGACCGACGGGCTTCAAGCCCAGCTGGTGCGCCATATACCCGCTGAGCTCTTTTAATTTTGAGCCACCGCCCGATACCCAGCAATGGGTCAACCGTTGATGGACAGTGCCTTCGTAGGCATGGAGAGAGACGCGCAATTCTTTGAGGACTGGTTCGAGCCAGGCGTCGATCTCTTTCACGGCCAGGGCTCGCTTCCGTCGTTCTGCTTCAGCGAAGCTGCAGGCATGACGCACGGCGAGCGCATGCGTGAGATGATTCCCGCCCCACTGTACGGTCCGCAACAGCACCGGACGACCTTCATGGATCAGACACAAGGTCGTCTTCGAGGCCCCGACATCGATAATCGCCATGTCGCCCGGAACTTGCGCCCCTTCCTCTTTGAGAAATTGGCTGACCGAAAATAAGGCCATGCCGTCAATGGTGATCGCAGAGGGGTTCAGATCGGCGGAGGCCATAAACCGCAGATGTTCAGCGATTTTTTCTTTGGGCGCTGCGGTGACGAGGACGTCGGAGCCTTTAGCTTTCGCGGTCCCTTCCTGGGATCCTCGCGCCGGCAACAACAGACTGCCGACCGTGACGTCTTCCAAGGGCATCGGAATCAGGTTTTCCATTTCAAAGGGGACAACCTGCGCCAGCTTGGAGGCATCGCGAAAGGGAAAGGAGAGGGTTCTGACGAATACGTCCTGGCAGGGAAGCGCCGTGACAATCTCTCCACTGCCGTACAGGCCATGTTGCCAGAGGAAATCTCTAAGCATGCCTGCGCGATGCGCGGGTTCGGTCTGTTCCGGTCGCCCATAGGGAACGGGCAGGTGAAAATATTCCACCGATTCACGCCCGCTCAAGCGGCGGCGGAATCGCACGGCCTTGAAGGCCGTCTGTCCGATATCGAGCCCGACACATTCAGCAATCATCGACAACTGACTGTACTCCTCACTGTTTTTACAACGTGCGTCTATCTATCCGTACTGTACCAGGCTCGGGAACACGAGAGAAGCACTACTTTCCTGGGTGCTTACAGTGCCACTTTTGCATTGATGATCGGCCCTGCCAGCTTAAACGTTACGGGGGTACCAGGCTGAAATGGCGGTAACGACAGGCTTGCCGCTTTTTGCGCAAACCCGGGGCCGGGAATGACCGTCACCGTCAGATCCAGAAGGCTCTGCTGAAGCGGCTGCCGCAACGTGACATGCCCCTGAGCGGTAAACGAGCCATCGACACCGTCACCCTTTAATTCCGTCACATCGCAGACACTATCATGGCAGGCGATCGACGCCTGTATGCGTCCGAACGTCAGCGAGGGCATTGAAGCAGAGCCGGCAGCGATTCGATCGACGACGAGGTCCTTGATCTCCAGCTTTACGGTTCCGTCACCCTTGAGGGCAGCCGTGGCGCCTTGCGTGCTATCCCATTGATGCATGAAATCCCCCTGGGCGGTTCCTCGGCTGACGTAGGGTTTCAGAACTGTCGCAAGGTCCATTTGCTGGAGATGACCTTTGAAGGAAACTGGACCGCGTAAGCCCCACGAGGCCGCTGTCAGAGATCCGGTGGCTCGTCCAGCGCCCATTTGGGCTGCTCCTGGTAATTGAACGACATAGTCTATCACCAGGCGGCCGAACAATGCCTGAAAGACTCCCATTGTTGTCCGTACGGCTTCAAGTGGAATGGATCCGATAGTGGGGCCAGCGAGGACGACATCGCGCCACTCAATAGACGCGGGAAAGCCGACCGACCAATCCGCAGCCCGCATCTCCCATCCACTCGTCTGATGAAACTCAGCCAGCAGACGATTCTGGAGTGGGCCATAGGGAAAGGTCAGGAGCAGCGATAGGATGAAGCCGGCTAGCGTTGCCAGCCCCCAGCCCAGAGGGCCTTTCAGCCTCGATGTTTCAGGCCAGGCGATGGGCCATGCCATCATGATGCTCCCACCGCGACCCATTGGCGGACGGTCTGAGCTTCGGCATTCTCTTGCAGTAGCGTCAGTTCGATCAACAACGCTTTCGGAGTCCCGGATCGTCCACGACCATCCCACTCGTCTACCCAGAGATTGGTCTTGCTGTCGTAGAAACGCACGTTGAAGGCTTTGACCTTTGTCGCTAACTCCACCTGCTCGATAGACTCGTCTGTCAGCCCGTAGAGGTTTCTCCTCACGAATCGAAGGAGACGGTCGCCTTCTCTGGTGTAGACAATACGAACCAATTCGGTATCTTTCGTCGATTCCGCCCCTCGAAACTGGCCCATCGTAAGAAAGGCGATCGAATCGGCCGGCTGGCCATCCTGCTGACCGTTGATCCCTATCCAAGGACCGGACGCGAGGGCCACACCGACCGACAGCTCATCGG
>JANYAJ010000399.1 GCA_025361385.1 Nitrospira sp. | reverse complement strand
CGACTCTGGATTATGCCATGGATGTGGCGCTGACGAAGCGGCCGGAGGTGAAAGCTCAGGAGCAGCGAGTTCAGGTCGCGAAGCTCACCCTCAATTCAATCAAGGGGGAGCGGCTTCCGTCCTTGCAGGCGCAAGGCGACTACGGTCTCATTGGAAACCAAGTGAATAATTCGCTCAGCACGTACAATGTGGGCGTGACGTTATCCATCCCGATTTTTGACGGAGGCCAGCGCGAGGGGAGAGTGGGTGAGAGCCGAAGCCAGCTTTTGCAAGAAGAGATCAAGATGACCTTGGTTTCCAGGCAGATCACGATGGAGTTGCGCGAGGCGTTGGTCACGTTCTCTTCGGCGAAAGAGCAACTCAGGATCGCCAAGGACGGACTCAAGGCGGCAGTGACAGAAAGCCAGCTTGCCAGAGAACGCTTTCGTCTGCTGAGCTCAAACAGTTTGGAATTATCTAACGCACTCTTTGACCTCGTGCGAGCGAGGGATAATATGATCGATGGGTTATTTCGGGCGAATGCGTCCCGCGTCAATTTGGCTCGCGCGACAGGGCAAGTCGAAGATTTGCGATAAGCAGGGGCTGTCTGCGGTTATGTGAGTCAGGCTGCTGTGTGCGATTTCGGGGGCACTGTATGCCGTTGATCTGCCTGAGAGGCCTGGGCCCTGGATCCATACAAGACAAGTCCTGCGTGGTCCTATTGGTTCTATTCCATCATTTCGGTACACTGCGGACATGGCTCCAATTCTTCCTTCCATCTGTGAACGGGCGATCCTCGAACAATTCCTAAAAGCTGAGGCGATGGCCTTGTGGGCGGTACGCTCTGCGCAAGCGCAGGACGTTCCTCCTGGAGTGCTGCAGTTTTTGCGTCGGCATGAGGAAGAGGAGGCTCAGCATCTCAAGCAGTTTGAACTGCTGTTGGGAACGAAGTCGCACGGGAAGACCGCGCTTCCACGCGTGCCTGATCAATGGAGGGTGCTCGCGGTCCATCTCTATGGATACGAAACATTGGGGCTTGAATTTGCACGGCTGTTAGTGGGTTTGCGACCTGATCTCACGTCGATTATGGAAGATGAAGAGGTGCATGTCGGATTTTTCGAGCAGGAAGTCCGTGCCATACTCAGTCATCGGGGGCTTGCGGCTGACGGTGCGCGACAAGCGGCACAGGCTTGGAGACGGCGGTTGCCGCGGACGGTTGATCGCTATCTTCACGATGAGAGTCTTGCGCCCTTTCGTGATGAATTGCGGCAGCATATTCTGGGCGTGATCGATGCGCGGTTTCTCGAATCTGGATTATTCGTATGGCTGGAGAAGCAGAAATCGTCTGTGATAGATCCAGCAGGGGAGGAGTCGGGCGCCTATTCCGTCTTCGAATCAAACGGGTGAGCCTGGCTCCTGGGATGCGTGCGCGATGTGGAGTTCCGGTTTCGAAGTTCGTGCTGCCTCGAATCGTCTCGTGCCACGCCGTGCTCGCCGGTTTATGCGGCCTGTGAAGTCAGTCGTTTTTGCCGTTGCCCTGCAATATCAAGCGCTGCGATGCGATAGCCCTCAGCCAACGTAGGAAAGTTGAAGATATTCTCCACGAACGAATCGATTGTGGCTGCATGTTGCAGCGCGATCTGGCCCACGTGAATCAGTTCCGTTGCCCCTTCTCCGATGATCTGAACCCCCAATAGGTAAACTCCGGTGGGATCGGCCACCAGTTTCATCAAGCCGTTGGACATGCCGGAGATTTGGCCTCGGGCAATTTCGTCGAAACGCGCGCGGCCAATCAGGACCTCTCGATAGCGTGCTCGTGCGGCTGCTTCGTCCAGCCCGATACTGGCCATCTCGGGGATCGTATAAATTCCGACTGGAATGTCGGATGAGCGTCCTTCGGGGAGACCCAAGGCGTGGCAGACGGCTCGCCGGCCCTGCTCCATAGCCGTAGAGGCTAAGCCTGGGGGGCCGAGCAGGTCGCCGACCCCATAGATGTGGGGAAGGGCCGTTTGGCAATGTTCGTTGACGGCCAACGTTCCCTTTTCGGTGAGGGGCAACCCGGTGGCGCTCAGATTGAGGTCTTCAAGGTTGGGTTGTCGCCCCATGGCCACAAGCATTTTATCGCTCGTAATGACCTGCCCGTCCTGGAGTGTCGTCACGACCTGAGAGATCCCATCCCACCGGACGTTCTTGACGGCTTGTCCTGCGCAATAGCGACCGCCCTGTTGGGCAAAACTTTGCACAAACATCTTCACGAGTTCCGCGTCCAGAAACTGAAGGGGACGATCGGCCCGATCGATAATGGTCACCTGCACGCCAAGCGCGGCAAAGATTGACGCATATTCCGATGCCACGACGCCTCCACCGAGCACGGTAAGGGAGCGTGGCAAATAGATCATGGAGAGGATCGAGTCACTGTCCAGAATATGTTCGTGGTCGATGGGAATCTCGACCGGTGCACGAGGTCGGGACCCGGTGGCAATGACGATCGTGTCGGCGGTGAAGAGTTGCTTCACCCCGTCGACGGAGAGCATCTCAAGTAGGGTCGCCGAGCAAAACCGGACACGGCCATGGAAAAACGAGATACCGTTGCGCGTGAGCTGTTTCTCCATATAGATGCCATGCGCCGTGACTACTTTATCCACACGGCGCATCAGTGAGGCGACGAGAATATTGGGCGGCACACGAACGTCTAATGTGGTCGATGATCGTTTGGATCGGTCTAATTGCAGGGCGCTCTCGCGAAGCGTCTTGCTGGGGATCGTTCCACGATAGACACACCCACCGCCGACACCTGGCTCGCGTTCGATCACGGCCACACGTTTGCCTGCTTTGGCGCCCTGGATGGCCGCCTTCTGGCCGGCGGGACCACTTCCGATTACGACAATGTCAAAATGGGTAGCATCATTCATAGCGTCATCGTGTCCACCAGGCTGAGAACCTTGTCTTTGAGACTAAGCAGCGTGTCTACGTCGTTGGGATAGAGGTTGAGATCGGCAAACACGCTGTGGTCGCGAAGGGAGCTGTCATCGAAGGAATCGAGCACGAGTAGATAGGTGGCCAGACGGTCGGCTAGGCAGGTCATCATCGCTTCGTGCTTATGTGTGGGCGCCTGCTCATAGACCGCATAGTAGGCGATGGCCTCGGCGACTTGGGAGGGCAAGGCCCATTCAGTGGCAATCAAGATGCCCACGCGGGAATGGTATCCGTCAAGGAAGGCGAGGATCGCGTTGGGCTCGAGCCGTACATGCAGCTCCGCGGCAATCGTCGTGACTGTCTTGAGCACGACAGATTTTCCAATAGTATGCAAGAGCCCACAGAGGTAGGCGCTTTCCACATTATAGCGGCGGAGGCGGGCGATTTCTTTGGCATAGGCCCCGCTCGCCAGTGCGTGACGCCAAAGCTGCCGGATATCCGTTTCATAGCCTGGAATCTTGATGGCTGCGCTTTTGAGCGAAATAGTCACGGCGATCTCCGACAGTTGGTTCACCCCGAGCATTGCGACGGCATGCTGGAGCGACATAATCGGAGTTCTGGGCATATAGGCGGGAGAGTTGGCAATTTTCAGCACATGAGCCGCCAATGCCTGGTCTTGGTGGATGAGGGCAGAGAGACGAGCCGCGTCTGCCGATGGATCATTGGCCAAGGCCATGACCCGGCCTGCGACTTGCGGAAGCACAGGCAGTTCGATTCGGTCCTTATCGATCCGTTCGATTAAGGCCTGTTCGACCTGCTCCGGCATGTCGATATTCGTTGATCGATCTATTTCGGTCGTCATACTGTCGGTGGTCCTTGAGAGCGGTTTGTGACCACGGTGTTTTGGTACAGTCTCTTGTCGGTAGATGGACGTGGAACTTTAATTTCCTGGTCCGCTTCGCTAGGGGGGATGTACGGGCCATTAGGACACCCCTTCGTGACCGCTTCTATCTCTAAGGGTCGCTCGGTCTGCAAGGGCCTGATAGCTGTGACTATTGGCTGGCGGGATTCTCCGGCGTATCAATGTCTGACTGAGAACGAGCAATGATACGTAAGTCATCAGATGTCGGCCTAAATGGACATAGTTGCCTTCTTATTCATCCCTCTATGCCGGTCTTGCCTAGAGCCGATTAGCATCATTGCTATAGATGGTAAAGAGATTTATGATTCCTTTGCAATGACGCGGTAGTCGAACTGTGAGGCTTACCGGTGTATCGGCAATCTCCTCTTATTTCTCCCTGTAAAAGTGCGCGCAGTTGCATTGCTTCTCATTCTCTCGTTCGAAATATCTCGTCGATTTCTATGCATGAAACACTGGGCGTAGGGAGCGCGGCTGTGGCTGGCGTCGCTCTCCGTGGGCTCGACAACCTTTACAAAGGGGGGCCTGGTGATTAGCTCGACTACGATGCCAGTCAAAGTGTTGATCGTGGACGATCACGAAGTCGTTCGAGTGGGATTGCAGACGGTACTGAGCCGTCAGAGCAGTATCCACGTCGTCGGTGAAGCCTCCACGGTCGAGGATGCGATTCGTGAAGCTTGCGACCTCAAGCCGGACATGGTGCTCATGGATGTCCGCTTGTCCGGAGGGAGTGGAGTGGATGCCTGTCGGGCCATTCGTAGTGCCTGCCCCAACACGAGGGTGCTGTTTCTCACGTCCTACCAGGACGATGAGGCGGTGCTCGCTGCGGTCCTTGGGGGCGCACATGGCTATCTGTTGAAGCAAGTCAATGTGGATGCGTTACTGCGCGCCATCCATGCCGTAGCCCAGGGGCAGTCAATCCTCGATCCGGCCATTACGCAGCCGCTCCTGACTCGTATGCGGTCACAACGAGAGGAGTCTTCCGAGCCACGGGCAACGCTGTCCTCTCAGCAGCAGCGTGTCCTCGCTCTCGTGGCAGAGGGAAAAACGAACAAGGAGATTGGCTCATCGCTCGAACTGAGCGATAAGACGGTCAAAAACTATATCCGGTTCATTTTCCAGAAACTCAAAGTGACTCGTCGTGCTCAAGCGGCTGCTTTTTTCATTCGGGATTCCCACCTGGAGAAGCAGGTCGGTTTACATTCTCCGTTGATGATGGAGAAAAGCCACTGACATCATGAGCACGCGTCGAGGCGGTTCGGCTGAACCCCTCACGGTCTTGACGTTCTGCGAATTTCTACGTCTCCTTCTCCAGCAGCCGACTCTTTCCAGTGATTGACATCCCCCCTCTCAGTTACCCTCCTTCTCTTCAGTCTTGTGCATTTCAATGTCGCTACCCATGAGCCGCAGAGCCCGCACTCCTGTTGTCTAGCCTGGCCATATGCCTCGTAGGTGTCAATTCTGACAATCGGCAGAGTGCGATGCCATTTTTATAGGGCTGAGTAGTTTTTGCCTAGTAGTGAATGGCTCTATTGTTATAGGGCCTAGAGCTATCTAGCTCCATTATTTTGAATACATAGCTCTATAGTGCTATGTGCATAATGCGTCCATCGTATGAGCTATTAGGCACTTTCCGTTATAGGAATCTCATCTACGCTTAGTATCGATGCGCTTCTTGTATGCCATGACAACTCAGCTCGGTAAAAAATGCCCATGTAAACCCCGCATGCAGCGGTCGAACGGTCATTGTGAGAATTCGGTGCGGAAGCATGCCTTCGCTATTGTCTGTCATCATCTTTCATGAGGAGTACGCTATGAGTCTGCTGTCTATACTTGTGGTTGAAGACGATGAAGGGGTGCAGAGCCTGCTTCGGAGGCTCTTGACGCAAGAGGGCCATCAAGTCACGGTGGTCGGGAACGGACAGGATGCGATTCGAGTCGCTCAAGAGATTCCCGTTCATGTGCTGCTGACGGATCTCAAGCTGCCCGATATCGATGGTCTGGCTGTGCTGGAGCGCATTCTGCAGATCGATTCGAAGGTGATCGGTATCGTGATGACCGGCTATGGCTCGATTGATGGTGCCGTCAGGGCGATGAAGGCCGGTGCATTCGATTTCCTCACGAAGCCATTCGACAACGAGGCAGTGGCCGTCGTCATCAATAAGGCATTGGAGGCGCATCGTCGTGGCCTGGACGTTCGCGGTTCGCGGAAATCTGCGCGTGTTCCGTATCGGGCTGAGCAGTTGGTTGGCACCAGTGAGCCGATCCTTCGCGTCTTGGACTTTGTCTCGAAGGTGGCGGACCATGACAGCACGGTGTTGATTCAAGGGGAGAGTGGAACCGGTAAGGAGTTGGTCGCGCGGATGTTACACTTTAACAGTATCCGGAAAGACCGCCCGTTCGTGCCCGTCAATTGTGGAGCCATTCCTGAAAATCTGCTTGAATCCGAGTTGTTCGGCCACGAGAAGGGAGCCTTTACCGGCGCTGCCCACACGCGTATCGGGCGTTTTGAATTGGCGCATGGAGGGACGATTTTTCTCGACGAAATCGGTGAGCTAAGCCTCGGATTACAAGTGAAGCTCCTTCGCGTATTGCAAGAGCGTTCGTTTGAGCGGGTGGGGGGCACGAAAACCATTGACGTGGATGTCCGTGTCGTCGCTGCCACGAATCAAGATTTGGAGCAGTCCGTCCAGCAAAAGCGTTTCCGGCAGGACTTGTATTATCGCCTCAATGTGATTCCCATCACGACGCCTTCCCTGAAGGAGCGACGGAGCGACATCCCGCAGTTGGTCAATCATTTCATGGAGCGGTTGAATCGCACGAAGCAGACAGCCATTACAGGCTGTTCCCCGGAGGCGATGACCTGTCTGATGGGTCATCACTGGCCAGGAAATATCCGTGAGTTGGAAAACATGATTGAGCGTCTGGTGGTATTGAAACAATCGGGAACCATCGAGGTTTCCGATCTTCCCGAGCGTGTCTTCCCGCGACCGGCGCCGTCGGATCAGGCTGAGGAGCAGTTCATTGGATTTACCGACCAGGGGGTGAGTTTGTCACGTGAGCTTGAGCAGCTCGAGCACCGTCTCATCGTCGGAGCGCTTCGCCGCGCCAACGGGATTACCAGCAAAGCCGCCCAGCTGCTTCAGGTCAACCGCACGACGCTCGTCGAGAAATTGAAGCGAAAGGGGCTTGCCACGAAAGCACAGAGCTGCCTGGCCTTTTAACGACGGGTCATCCCAGATCGTTTACAAGCAGATGCTGGACGCATCTACCAGCGTTGTGCCTGCATCGCGCAGAGAGTCCCTCTGCCGTAACGGTCCGTTTCCTGTTTTCATTCATTTTGGCCATACGGATGGCTAGTCTACGGTCATCTCGAGGCTCCCACTCTCCGGGATTCACTGATATCACAGTACTGATTCCCTCCCTGCTAGATCGTACCAATGGACCATCCGTGAGCCTCATCGTCCCCCGAGGGAATCGAATGCGGTACGTCAGATGTCCTGGCGTGAGAGAGACTCGCATGCTGGGTCTTTGTTGCAATGTGATTGGAGCACTCCTGCCGAATTTCTCTTCCCTCGTTCTGATGGTGTCCGTCAATCATTTGACCCCTCTCACGGCCGACGCGTTGACGATTTGACGAACGTCACGATGGCGCAGCAGCCATCGTCAGCATTTCCCGCGCAGAATGAATATTTGCGCACAAATTGCCTAGGGCACGGGAATTGCTGAACACGTCATGTGTCTATGAAAATCACAACATCTTGTCATTGGTTGCTCGCTTGTCTGCTTACGCAGAGTTTCCCGTTGGACGCCGCGGCTGCAGTTGAGAGCCAAGCTCCTTCCGCTGCGGCATTGCCTCTTCAGGCTGGAGCCGTTCAGGCGACTGCTCCGGCAGCGATGTCACGATTCACGCTACCCGATGAAGGGCCTCGCTACGATTATCTTGTAGAGGGATCGAACTCGTTGCCATTCCAGGAGGCGATTGACTCATTTAAGCACGGGGAATATGCCCTGGCCCGCGAAGGATTCTCCGCACTCGTCAAGCAAGATCCTGACAGCCGCCTGGTGCCATCGATCAAGGCATTTTTAGCTGAGATCGCATTACGTGAAGATTCGACGACTCGCGGGCGGTCCGAAGCCATTCTCCAATATCGAGCCCAGGTTCGTCATTATCCGAAAGATCCGAATACTTCCCGTGCACTCTGGAGGATCGGGGATCTGTATGTCGAGATGGGATGGTTGCAGGAGGCCATTATCGCCTATGAATATGCCACCTCGCATATACAACTTCGAGCCGATGCCGACCGATCCCTGTTGAGTTTGGGCGTGATCCTTGAATCACGCGAGCGTTGGGTGGAAGCGGAACGGGCGTTCGAGTCGGTCCGGAAACGCACGAGCGACGATCGAGTCCTCAGACGTTCGACATTGGGCTTGGCCAACGCCCTGTATGCGCTCCGGCGCAAGCGAGAGGCCCAACCCCTGTATGACATGCTCTACCAGCGCTGGCCGGATCTCCTCAAAAGCGAACCGCAGTACTTGCAGCAGTATGGCGATGTGCTTGTCGACACGAACGAGCGGCAGCGGGCCCGTGCAATCGACCTCCTGCTGTTCAACCTCTATCCGTCGCACCAGTATGCAGGCGCGGCACTCGTGCGCCTCGGCGACAGCCACCGCCAGCTGAGTCAGTCAACTCATGCGGAGCTGTTCTACCATGTCGCGCAGGAACGGTACGTGGGCATGCCGGCCGCTGTGGTTGCTCGCATGCGCCTGGCGCAGATGGAGGAGCGACCTGTTCTGCCAGAGAAGGGCTCCGTGGCGAACAGCGATAAGGGGAGTACGAGCCCGATCGACGAGTCCGTAAACGCATCCAAGGGCGTGATTGTGTATCAGGACATTGCCAAGACCTATCAGGGGGATGTCCTCGGGAGTGAGGCCCTTTTCCATCTGGCGGAACATTACGAATTACGAGGCGACCCGTTACGTGCCATTCAGGTTTATCAAGACGTCGCAAGACGGGCGGGTACCATTCAAGATGATCCATGGCCACTGATGGCTGGACGTCATCTGACCAGTATCTTGAAGCCCCAATTGGAAGCCGCACTTAAGGCAGGGAAAGATGTTCTGGCGGTGGCCCTGTTCCACAACCACGGACATGCTCCTGAGCATCAATATGCCGGGACAAAGACCTTGTTAGCCGTCGCCGACACCCATCGCCGGCTGGGCTTCTCCAGTCACGCTTCGCGTCTCTATCAATTGCTGGTACGGGATCGGAAAGCAGCCGCGCTGCACGAAGCGGCGCTCATTGGTCTTGGCGAGAGTTATGTGGATCAGCGGATGTATGCCGCCGCTCGGAATGTGTTCGAGAATTTTCGCCTGCAATATCCCCAGAGTCCGCAGACGATGCCGGTGTTGCGGCAATTGACCACGGCTATGCTTGAGCAAGGCGACCGCCCCGGCGCAATCAGGCTGATGCGGCAGTGGCTGCGGACGCACCCCAAGGCGCAGGAGCGAGGGTGGATGCAATTGACCTTGGCGAGAACGCTGGCCGCCGATCATCAACCGGTCGAGGCCGTGGCGGCATTCGAAGAAGCCGCACGCCACAAATTCATGCAGTCGCAAGGGGATCGTCTCCTGTTAGCGGATCTCTTGACCTCCCTCAAAAAGCATCAGCAGGCCGTCGATCTGTATCAAAAGATACTGGCATCGAATCCGGCGCCGGATCAGGCCGAATGGGCGCGGTTGCAAATTGTCAGAAATCTCGCCACGCAGAAGTTGCATGGTCCGGTGCGCGCGGTCCTGACGCCCGGCGCTGGGACTGGCGATCCGCTCCTGTATCGGGCAGCGGAAGCGATACAGGCCAGTATCCGCGTCACCACCGACAAAGAAGGAGGATGATGTGATGAATGGACATCCGGTTTCGGTACAGATGGATAGCGATTTGCTGCACGAAGCCTTTCGAAGCTTTGACGACGCGGCGGCGACGCTTCAACAGTCCTATCAGACGTTGACGTCCCGCTTGGAGCAGCTCGACGTCGAGCTCGCCGACCGTAACGAGGCGCTGCGAAAGAATTTACGTGTCAATGAAGAGTTGCGCGAGCATTTGACGGCGATCGTGGAGTCCCTGTCGACCGGTCTGCTCGTCATGGATGAAGCCGGGACCATTACCCGCTGCAACCAGGCCGGCACACAATTGCTGGGATTGGCGCACGAACAGATCATCGGACGTTCATTGGCCATGTGCCTCAAAGACGCGCATTTGGACGGTGACGTCTATCCCCTGACCACACAACAGGGTGCCGCGGTGTCTCTCTCTCAACGTGCCTTGCAGACGAGCGATGGCCGCCAAGCCGGGAGCCTGGCCTTGATTCAGGACGTGACGGCGATGCGAGAACTGGAGGATCGCCTACAACGCCGCAATCGTCTCGCGGCCATGGGCGAAATGGTCGGGCGGATTGCCCATGAAATTCGGAACCCGCTCGGTAGTATCGAACTGTTCGCGTCGATGCTACGCCGTGACTTACACGACGCACCGGCGTTGCGCGGGTATGCCGAACACATCTCGTCGTCGGTCCATATGATGAATCGTCTCCTCACGAACCTGCTGCTCTATACCAAACCAGACTGTTCCCATAGAGAACGGCATGAGACGGAATCCCTGATGCTGAATGCCTTGACTCTGGCCGCCCATGCCGTCGCCGGCGCCAGAGTGGATATTCGTCTGGATGTCAATCCATTAGCATCCCACATGTGGTGCGATGCCGGGCAGATGAAGCAAGTGCTCCTCAACTTGATCTTGAACAGCATTCACGCCATGCCGAACGGTGGAACCTTGACGTTGTCGGCGAGACCGACTTCGGAGGCGACATCCAGCGGAGTGGGTATTTGTCTCTCGGTGTCGGATACGGGTATTGGCATCCCGGCGGCGCAGCGTTCGAGGATTTTCGATCCCTTCTTTACCACCAGGGATGAAGGTACTGGGTTAGGTCTGGCTATTGTCCATGCGATCGTCGAAGGACATCGTGGCCGAATCGACGTCGAGAGTGAGGAAGGACGCGGCACCACGTTTACCATCGTGCTCCCGAATCATCATGCGGTGAGCCCCATGCCGTTACAGGAATCGCCTGTTCTGTCGTTCTCGGAGGGGTGCCCTGCGTCTGAGATGATCG
Organism: Nitrospira sp.; assembly: GCA_025361385.1. GTDB lineage: Bacteria > Nitrospirota > Nitrospiria > Nitrospirales > Nitrospiraceae > Palsa-1315. Next base: position 5,281 of record JANYAJ010000399.1, on the reverse strand, counting down.
CTGAACGACTGCTTGTTGGAGAGGAGACATCGGCATGACCGAGCACAATACAGAATCTCCGGTGACGGATGTTCCTGCACAGGCGGAACGAATTTTGATCGTCGACGATGATCCCTCCATGCGAATGGCCTTAATGGAATCCGTCCGTCGGCTGGGTTTCGACGTGCAGGGAGCGATAGATGGCGCCGATGCCGTCGAGCGGGTCAGCCAGTACAAACCCTGGTTAGTGGTCACCGATTTGAAGATGCCGCGGCTCGGCGGACTCGATTTGATTAAGGAGATCAAAAGCCGCTCGCCGCAGACGTTGATGGTGCTGATGACCGCCTATGGGACAGTGGAAACCGCCGTGGAGGCGATGAAGTACGGGGCGAGCGATTACATTCTCAAACCGTTCTCGACCGACTTGCTCGAGCGGGTCATTGCCAATCTCAAAGCCCGTGGCGCGGATGCGTCGATGTCACCGGCTGTGCCGATCGATCAGCGGTCGATCCTGACACAAGATCCTGGCATGGCCCGGCTGCTTAGTACCGTTGAAGGCGTCGCTGCGAGCCAGGCCACCGTCCTCATTCATGGAGAAAGCGGCACAGGCAAAGAGCTGTTGGCGCGATTTATTCATAGCCGCAGCCCACGTGCCCATCGCCCGTTTATTGCGGTGAATTGCGCGGCATTACCGGACGGGCTCCTCGAGAGCGAACTATTCGGCCATGAGCGGGGGGCCTTCACCGGGGCCATCATGAAGAAACTCGGCAAGTTCGAAATGGCGCATACCGGCACTCTGTTGCTGGATGAAATCAGTGAAATGAACATGGGCTTGCAAGCGAAGTTGTTGCGGGTGATCCAGGAGCGAGAAGTGGATCGAGTCGGAGGGCGTGAGCCGGTGTCCGTGAACATTCGCCTGATTGCGACGACCAACCGTTCGCTGTATCACGAAGTCGAGCAGGGGCGGTTTCGAGAGGATTTGTATTATCGGTTGAATGTCTTCCCCATCACCGTGCCTCCACTACGGGAAAGGCCTGCGGACATTCCTTTACTGGTGAGGCATTTCGTGGCTGTCTCTGCGGCGCGCAACGGCCTTCCGCAACCGGCGGTCTCGGCGGCGGCCTATGCTCTGCTTCAGGACCGGCGATGGAAAGGGAACGTCCGCGAGTTGGAGAATGTCATGGAGCGCGCCGTGCTCTTAGCCGGAAATGAGCCGATTCTCCCGAGCCACTTATTGTTGGAGGCCGGCGCCCAACCAGCCGCCTCTGTGCCAGTCCCCTCCGTCCCACAGTCTTCTGTGAACGGATCGTTGTGGGAAATGGAGCGCGAGCTGATTTTTCAAACCTTGGCTCGCGTGCATGAGAATCGGACACATGCGGCGAAAGAACTGGGCATCAGTATTCGAACCTTGCGAAACAAGCTTCGCGAGTACCGGGGGGAAACGTGCCCAGTCTCGGCTTGACCTATTGGTATTGGCCGGAGTGGACCGCTTCCGGTGGGCAACTCCTGCCGATCGGCAGGAAGCGTATTGGACGAAACGATCCGGCAGGCTCTGTCGTTGCCGTCAGATTCTGCCGGTTGAAGATGGCATCACGATTGCAATAATGACGATGACGACATCTGCGGGAAGGAAGCACGAGGAGGCGCATCATGACGATCTTTGATCGCACCATGGAATTGGTTCATCGCACCTTGGATTTGCGGCAAGCGAGGCAGCGGGTCATCGCCTCGAATATCGCGAACGAAGAAACCCCTGGTTACCGTGCCACCGACTTCAATTTTCGCGACTCACTCCAAGCGGCACAGCGTGGTCAAGGGCCGGTGACGCTGGCGGTGACACAGGGCAAACACTTCGGTCCGCAGGGAAATGGATTTCAGCGGGTTGTCGGCACGCTCAGTGATGTGCCGGCAGGCGACCTTCCCTTGGACGCCAACTCGGTGAACATGGAGCTGGAAATGGCCAAGATGTCCGACAACGCCATGCAATACAACGGGGCTGCCGCGATCATGGCGATCCGCTTGCGTCAGTTGATGGGAGCGGTACGGGACGCACGATAAAGATAGCCGTCAGCGTTCAGTTGTCAGCAATAAGCTGATGGCTGAGAGCTGATCGCTGACAGCAAGGAGGTTGTTCATGGAAATGACCGATAGCATGGCGGTGTCCGTCACGGCTCTAGACGCACAACGCCGTCGACTGAATGTGATCTCTAGTAACCTGGCGAATGCGCAATCTACCCATACGCCGGGGGGAGGGCCCTATAAACGCCGGGATGTGGTCTTTCAGTCCACGCCCGTCACCAGCCCGTTTCAACGCACATTCCGGCAAGTGGCCACGGGGCCTGGCGCCCATGCGCTCGACGGCGTGAAGGTACTGCGTGTGCATGAAGATTCAAAGCCTGGTCAGGCGATTTATGATCCGCGTCATCCTGACGCCGATAAAAAAGGGTTCGTCAAGATGCCGAATGTCAATGTCATGGAAGAAATGGTGAATATGATCGACGCATCAACTGGGAAGCTCCGCGTTGCAAAGGGGCTGCTGAGCTCGCAGGGCGATTGAGCGTCACTGCCATTGTGAATCCCACCATTGTCACCGCCCTTTTCGATCTCGAGCGACGCGAAGGCAAACGCATTGGGCTGGGCGGAGGGCTCGAATCTCGCAGGTCAGCGGCCGCGCTGCTCTCCAGCGCGCAACAGCTGCTCGACTGGCGGGTTCCGATGGTATTGTTCTGCGACCCAGAAATCGCCGCCACGCTTCGAGATGCACGCGCGGAACGAGGCCTGAGTAACATCACGATAGTTCGCGAGCTGGCCCTCGAGGATTCGCCCTACTATGTAAAGTACCTCGCGCAGATTACGGAAGCGTTCGACAGTGGACGTGCCCCAGCCGGCTTCAACCCGGTGAAGGACACGCCGCTATACCTGACGATGTGCTGGACGAAGATGCACTGCATGCGTGAAGTTGCGACAGGAAATCCATTCGACACACGGAATGTTGTCTGGACCGACATTGGAATCCACCACGCCGCTTTCCCGCCCCACGACGTTCACAAATTTCTGAACGTACTCGGCACCACGGACATGCCGCTCCTCTCGGTTTACGCGGTTGCAGGCAAAGCAATTCGGGAGGAAGCCAGGAAGAGTGCGGACGCATGGTACAGCGAGCTCAGGCAGTATTGCTCAGGAGGCATCTGGGGAGGACCGCGAGAGAAATTATTCGCGCTGTTCGACGCCTTCGATGAGGAGCTCGAGCAGAATTGCCTGACAACCCACCCCAGCCTCGAAGAAGCGATTCTGTTCCGGTTGCTGGCACTCGGCGAGCTGAATACATGGGAAGAAGTGAAGACCCCCAACACTGCGGAGCTGCTTCGCGCAATCGAGCGGCGGTTGACCCGGCCGGCGCGCGTCGCACTCTGCATGATGGTGAAAACGAATCGCGAATTATCACGCGCGCACTGGACTCGGTTGCATCAGAAATCGACGGGTGGTGCATCGTCGATACGGGCTCAGATGATGGAACACCCCAGATCATCGAGGAATATTTCCGTCAGCGCGGAACCGGTGGAGAGTTGCACATCTCGCCTTTCGTCGATTTCGGCACGACGCGAACTGAGGCGGTGCAACGCGCCGGAACGTTCGCTCGATCCCACGACATCGACTACCTGCTTCTGCTCGACGCCGATGAGCTGGTAGAAGTTCGTGATCCGAACTGGAAATCAAAACTCCATGGATTTGCGGGCCTGATTCGTTACGATGATCCGTTTTCTTATCGAACTCTCTACCTGATACCGACGGCTGCCGAGTGGAGATACGTCGGGCGCACACATGAATACATCGTCGAAGCCAGTGGCCAGGTGCCACGGGCAAACTTTGACGGAATTGTCCTTCATGACAAGGGTGATGGCGGCTCCAAGTCCGACAAGTTCGTTCGTGATATTCAGCTGCTCGAGCGGACACTGTCCGAATCGCCGGATGACGAGCGCGCTGTGTTTTATCTCGCGGAGTCGAACTTAAACGGCAACATTAGCGTTCCCCGAGCACTGGAACTCTACACGCGACGCGCACAACTCGGCGGGTTCGAGGAAGAGGCGTGGTATGCGTTGTACCGAACAGGACATTGTCTCGAGCGCCTCGAAGTTCATTCGTGGCCGGCGCTAATTGCCTATTTCTCCGCGTGGGAGCGCCGGCCGTGGCGGGCGGAGCCGTTAAGCGACATCGTACGGCTTTGCGGCGAGAAGGCGCTCCATCTTCTCGGTTCGGTGACCGGAGAGTACGCACTAGCACACGTAATTCCTCGGGCCGAACGCGACGATGACATTCTGTTCATCGATGTCCCGAAGCATGGTTATGTCATGGATGACGTTGTGTCGGTCTGTCATTACTGGAGCGGTTACGCGGCGCGCAGTGCGTTTCTCGCCCGCCGGGCGCTCGACCATGCGCCCGAAGTACATCGCGAGCGCATCGAGCAGAATATCACGCTAGCTGAATCGGCATCCCCCGACAGCGTTCCCGATGTTTCGCAATTACTCGATGCGGTGCGACGGCTGAGGAATGCGGGTTTGCCCGTGTCGGCGAACATGCTGGCCGAAGCGGCTCGAGGGTTGGTCAAGAACGAAAGCATTCAGGAGCTCGAGCTCGATTATGAGCAGTCAATTTCCGGGTACTACTCTGCCCGGTACAAATCGCAGGCAGCGCGATTGTCGGATCAACTGCTGCTGCGGCGGGATATCACTGCGGATATGCGCGCCTCATTGGAGCGAAACCGCTACTTCCACGTTGCTCCCCTCGATCCCAGTCTGTTACGATCGACACAATTGATGCTGCCGCGTGCATCAGTTCCGGATGGTTACTACGTCACCAACCCGTCGGTGACGCGCGTTGACGGTGAGATTGAATTGATAATCCGAATGGTCAACTATCGCATCCGCGAAGATGGACTCTATGACGCTCCTCCGGTTGTGAATACGCGCAACCTCCTTGCGGGTCTTGGAGCAGGTGATGTTTGCGAGGATGTTCGTGAGCTGTCGCCCCCTGTCGATGTCGATGAATCCGGGGCTCGAATAACGGGTTTCGAGGATTGCCGGTTGTTTGAAGCGGCGGGCAAATTGTTTGCCGCGGCGAATCATTCACATCCTGAAAATTCGCAACTCAGGACGATGTACCTTCTTGAGTTTGGCGGACGTGGTTCGTCGACGCCGAAGGTCGCAACTGCAAAGCATCTTGTCGGTCCGCGCGATAACTGGCATGAAAAGAACTGGATGCCGGTCGCTGGAGCGAGTGACGTTCGATTTGTTTACTCCTGCGA
>JANYAJ010000390.1 GCA_025361385.1 Nitrospira sp. | reverse complement strand
GCCAACCCAAGCGCCTCAGCGCCGACTGGACCCGATTGATTTCTATAAGTTAGATCAAGTCCCAGAGGGGGCGCTGTAGCAGAACAATCCCGCAGAATAGCCGCGCGAGATAAAGTAGGGGGCTAATTTGTCCACGTCGCGCGGTTCTCGCCAGTCTCGTGTGTCATGCTTCTCAGTTCAGGACTTCGAGTCCTGATATTCTTCATGCCAGGCCATCTGAATCGCCTCCAGAATTTTCTCGTTCGACTTCTTGGGATCATCCTTGAAGTCCGGGAGTGTGACGATCCAGGCATGCATATCGGTGAAGCGAATGGTGAGTGGGTCCGATTCAGGATGTTCTTCTACCAGGCGAATCGCGATATCTTCAGTGTTGTTCCACTTCAAATCCATAGACTTCTCCTGGCGAGAGGCAAGCGGCAATTGACTCGAGGGCTGAATCTCTCGCCTCTTGCCACTGGCCTCGTGCCTGTTATGTGATTTCCGAGACCTTCTTGCCTTGGAGGCCTCGTTTGAGCGAGTCGTTCAGCAGCGCGACGGTCAGTCGTTGCGCCGATTGTTCGAGATCGGCGATGCGCGCGCGAATGGCACGCGGGTCGTTGCCTTCCTTTGTCGTTGCCAGGGCCGCGAGCGCCACACGAATAGCGGCGACATCTTCTTGGGCGATAAGGTGTAGGCCGTCTCCCAGGGACTTCTCCGTCGTCGTGATCAAGGCACCGGCGTCGAGCCGCGTTTCAATCAGTTTTCGGGCGTTGACGTCATCTTTCGCAAACTTGAACGAGTCCTCGATCATCTGCTCCACTTCATGGTCGGATAAACCGTACGACGGTTTTACTTCGATGGACTGGCTCAGTCCGGTTCGCATGTCGCTGGCGTTCACGCTCAAGATCCCGTTGGCGTCGATGAGGAACGTAACTTCGATGCGAGGGACGCCAGCCGGGAGTGGAGGAACTTTTAGCCGAAACTTTGCCAAGCTGCGATTGTCTTTCGCCAGTTCGCGTTCGCCTTGGAGGATGTGGATATCTACGCCGGTCTGCCCGTCGACGTAGGTGGTGAACATCTCCTTGGCACTGGCGGGGATCGTCGTGTTTCGTCGAATCAGGCTGCTCATGACTCCGCCCATGGTTTCGATGCCCAGGGAGAGCGGCGTGACGTCGAGCAACAGCATATCCGTCGTGCCGCCGCTGAGAATGTCCGCTTGCACGGCTGCGCCGAGCGCCACGACTTCGTCGGGATTGATCTCGCAGTGCGGGGTCTTTCCAAACAGCTCCTGAACGCGTTGCCGGACGATCGGCATGCGGGTGGAGCCACCGACCAGCACGACTTCGTCGATCGCATCCGGGGTGAGTTCCGCATCTTTTAAGGCCATCCGGCAGGGAGTCAGGGTCCGTTCGATGATCTCCATGATCAGGGATTCGAGCTGGTCCCGTGTCAGCTCTCGCGTGAAGTATCCCTTGTTGTCGGGAAGCTCGACCGACACCTGTACTTTGAGTTCGTCGGACAGACCGATCTTGGCCCGTTCTGCTTCGAGCCGGACCGTTTGCATATGGTCCGGGTGAGTGCTGAGATCGATCCCATGTCGGCTGCGAATCTCTGTCAGGAAAAGATCGGCAATCCGGCGATCGATATCGTCTCCGCCCAAGTGGGTGTCGCCGTTGGTGGCCAACACTTCGAAGATGCCATTTTTGAGCTTGAGGATGGAGATGTCGAAGGTGCCTCCGCCGAAATCGTATACTGCGATGGTGCCTTGCGTTTTTTCTTGGAGTCCATACGCGAGCGAGGCGGCGGTCGGTTCGTTGATGATTCGCAGGACTTCCAACCCGGCGATCATGCCGGCGTCTTTCGTGGCTTGCCGCTGGCTATCGTTGAAATACGCGGGGACTGTGATGACGGCTTTGGTGATGCTTTCGCCGAGATGCGCCTCGGCCCGTTGTTTCAGCTCTTTCAGAATCATCGCCGAGATTTGAGGGGGCGAATAGGTTTTCTCGCCGAGCTTGATACGGATGACGCCGCCTTGCTCGGTGAGCGCGTAGGGGAAGTAGGCCAACTCGCTCTGTACGTCCGCGAGCCCTTTCCCCATGAAGCGTTTTACGGAGTAGACCGTTCGTTCAGGATTGCGGGTCAGGTGTTCTTTCGCGGGATCGCCGACGATGAGCCCGTTGTCGGTCATGGCCACGACGGAGGGCACGATCATGCGCTCGTTCCGTCCGGGGATGACGCGCGGGCGTCCGCTCTCCATGTAGGCGACGAGCGAGTTCGTGGTGCCGAGGTCGATGCCGACGATGCGTGCCATGATGATTATCCGATCGTTGCGACGAGGTCGTTGACGATGCTCTTGACGTAGGTTCGGTTGGAGAGAATTTCCCGCATCTGTTTCAGCAGACGGTCTCGTTCTGACCGAGTCTGGCTGGTCGCTTCACCCTGATCTTGGAGCCTATCCCAGTCGGTGAAGAGTTGTTGAAGCCGGGTCTCCATATCCCGTTTGCGTTGTTCCAGGATGACTTGTTCTGCTTGGAGTTGTGTGCGGAGCTGCTGGCCCGCATCCGATGTGCGATCGGAGGTCCGATACTCGTCGAGCGTATCTTGCAGCTCGAGGATCTCCTCGAAGAGATCGGCCGGAGGCGAATTTCTAATCTCCTTCACGGAGCCAGCTTCCAGATCGAGCAAATATTCGGCACGCTGGATCGGATCGCGGAGCGTACGATAGGCTGAATTGAGCGTCGCGGCATTGCCGAGGCTGATGCTCTGCTCCGTTTCGCTCTTGTTCTGATAGAAGTCAGGATGAAACGCACGGCTGAGTTCGTAGAACTTCGCTTCCAATTTACCCGGATCGATGGTCAGCCGCCTCGGGAATCCGAAGCACGTGAAGTAATCGGTCTCTTTCGACACCGGCTGGACTTTGACGCAGCGATCGCAGAAGTATTCACCGGACACTTCGGATTGACAGTGCCAACACATGCTCCTGGCCATCTGGAGCTCACGAGGGTTTGAGCTGTGGGTATGTTGATGGTCCATCCACGACCTCTTCTGACAAGACAGGCATGGCGGCCTGCCATGCCTGTGTAAAAGCTTCCCGCCGGCTATCGCAGACGTTATGCGGAGAAGGACTCTCCACAGCCGCAAGTTTTGTCGGCGTTCGGATTGACGAATTTGAAGTTTCCGCCCATCAGGTCCTTTTGAAAGTCCAACTGGGTACCCTGAAGATAGATTGCGCTTTTGGCGTCAACGATGACTTTGACCCCGTCGAAGTCGTGGATCTGGTCATGGGGGCCGATCTTTTCGTCGAAGTTGATCGTGTAGCTAAGGCCTGAGCAGCCGCCGCCCTTTACGCCGAGGCGAAGCCCGCCTTCCGTGAGGCCTTGCACGTTGATGAGGCGTCTGACTTCCTTCATGGCCGCCTCGCTGAGCGTAATCACCGGAGCGTGGGTCTCTGCATTCGTGGTGTCCATGGCGTGCTTCCTTTGTGACGTTACTTCGCGGCAGTCGTGGTGCCGTCGGCTTTCTTTTGGTAGTCCGCGAGGGCCGCCTTGATGGCGTCTTCTGCCAGTACGGAACAATGGATCTTCACTGGAGGCAAGTTCAGCTCCTGCACGATGTCGGTGTTCTTGATTTTCTGCGCTTCCTCGATCGTCTTGCCTTTGAGCCACTCTGTAGCGAGGCTTGAACTGGCGATCGCGGATCCGCAGCCGAAGGTCTTGAATTTTGCGTCCACGATCATGTCGTTCTGCACCTTGATCTGGAGCTTCATCACGTCACCGCACTCCGGGGCTCCGACCATGCCGGTGCCGACCCCTTCTTCATCTTTCTTGAAAGACCCCATGTTGCGGGGGTTATTGAAATGATCGACGACTTTGTCACTGTAGGCCATGGTTCATCCTCCTCTTAACTATCCTGGTCAGTGGGCAGCCCATTGAACTGATTTCAAATCGACGCCTTCTTTTGCCATCTCATACAGCGGAGACATTTCGCGCAACTTCGTGACGATTTCAACCACCTTTTTAATCGTATAGTCGATCTCGTCATCCGTGTTGAAACGGCCCAGACCGAAACGGATTGAGGAATGCGCCAGCTCTGTTCCCACTCCCAATGCGCGGAGCACGTAGGAGGGTTCTAATGTAGCCGACGTACAGGCCGAGCCGGATGAAAGGGCAATGTCTTTCATCCCCATCAGCAACGATTCGCCCTCCACATAGGCAAAGGAGATATTGAGGTTGCCGGGAAGCCGGTTGGTCGGGTGGCCATTCAGATAACTTTCTTCGAGGGCCTTCATGATACTGGCCTCCAGCCGGTCGCGCATCGCAAGCAACCGTGCCGTGTCCTTGGTCATCTCTTGCTCGCAGAGTTCGCAGGCCTTGCCGAATCCCACGATGAGGGGCACCGGAAGTGTCCCGGAGTGCATGCCGCGCTCGTGTCCACCGCCGTCAATCTGGGCGACGATGCGAACGCGAGGATTCTTCTTTCTCACATAGAGCGCTCCGACCCCCTTGGGTCCGTACATCTTGTGGCTTGTGAAGGACATCAGATCGATGCCCATGTCCTGCACGTCGACCGGGATCTTGCCGACACCCTGTGTCGCATCGCAGTGGAAGAGGATGCCCTTTTCCTTGGCGATTTTGCCGATCTCTTTGATGGGGTTGATCGTGCCGATTTCATTGTTCGCCATCATGACGGAGATGAGGATCGTCTTCTCCGTGATTGCATTCCGCACATCCTCGGGGCTGACCATTCCGCATTTATCGACGGGGAGATAGGTAGCGGTCGCTTTGCCCTTGCCCTCTAATACCTTGACGGTGTCGAGCACGGCGCGGTGCTCGGTGGAGGACGTAATGATATGGTTGCCCTTTTCCCCATACATCTCCAGCACGCCCTTGATCGCGAGGTTATCCGATTCAGTGGCGCCGCTCGTGAAGACGATTTCTTTCGGATCAGCCTTGATCAGCTTGGCGATCTGCTTTCGGGCGTTCTCGACGGCTTCTTCCGCTGCCCACCCGAAGGCATGGTTGCG
>JANYAJ010000376.1 GCA_025361385.1 Nitrospira sp. | reverse complement strand
CGTCAGAAAGAGGTACTGGTCGATGGGGGATTCGCGAACCTGAAGGATATCGAGAAAGTTCGAGCGGAGAAGGAGTGCAAAGTCTATGCGCCGGTGGTGAAGCCGAAGAAGGAAGGGGTCGATCGGTACGAGCCGAAGGCGACCGACGGTGAAGGAGTGGCGGAGTGGCGAAAGCGGATGGGGACGGACGAGGCGAAGGATATCTACAAGCAGAGGGCGGCGACGGCGGAGTGCGTCAACGCGCAGGCCCGCAATCGCGGCATGGGGCAGTTCATGGTTCGAGGGGTCGAAAAGGTCAAGTCCATCGCGACATGGTTCGCCATTGCCCACAACATGGCACGCAGTTTCGCTCTCCAACCGCTACCGGTAGTGAATGCTAGTGCCACATCGCCGAAACAGGCTATCACTAGAAACGAAAATACCCTATCTTACCTGATCTCTCGATTGTGAGGCAGGAGATCAACAGATGCCAGGGACAGCCGCGAAGATCGTTGTCAGCGAACGGCAGCAGAGTTTGCTCCAGGAATTCAGCAAGTCACGCACAGTCGGCAAGGGCATCGTCCAGCGCGCGACCATCGTCTTGCTCGGCTTTGCTGGGATTCCGAACGAAGAGATCGCCCCCCAGGTCGGCCTCGAACGTCAGCAAGTCGGTATCTGGCGTCAGCGCTGGCGAGATGCCTGGAACTCCCTGTGCGTGTGGGAATGTACCGAACCTCACCGATTGCGCGAGGCCATCCTCGACCTCCTTTCCGATGCCCCGCGACCGGGAGTTCCCGCGACGTTCGCCGCCGAGCAGGTGGCCCGGATCGTGGCACTGGCGTGCGAACCACCGAAGTCGTCCGGTCGGCCAATCGACCACTGGACGCTCCGGGAACTGCGCGACGAGGCGATCACCCGGAAGATCGTGGTGGAGATTTCGGTGTCTCAGGTCGGACGCTTCCTGCAGCAGGCCGCCGTTCAGCCGCACCGCAAGAAGATGTGGCTCAATACGACGGAGAAGGATCCCGAGAAGTTCCGAACCGAGGTCGAAAAGGTCTGCCGAACCTACCTCGATGCGCCGGGGAAAGCGGCGCTGGACGGCACCCACACCGTCAGCGTGGACGAGGCGACCTCACTACAGGCCCTGGAGCGGAACGCCCCCGACAAACCGGCCCAACCCGATAGCGTACCGAAGCAGGAATTCGAATACACCCGGCACGGGACGACAACGTTGACCGCCGGCCTCGACGTGGTGACGGGAAGGGTCGTCTGCCCAACACTGGCACAGACGCGAACCGAACCGGACTTCGTCGGGCACATCGCTCGCATCGTGGACACCGACCCCGATGCGGAGTGGATATTCGTGGTCGATTGCCTCAACACGCACATGTCGGAAGGCCTGGTAAGGTTTGTTGCGGGACGCTGCGACTCGAGCGTGGAGTTGGGGAAAAAAAGAGGCCCGTGGCATCCTGGAATCGATGGCCACGCGGAAGGAGTTCCTCTCGGATATCGCCCATCGGATCCGCTTCGTGTATTTGCCGAAACACAGTTCGTGGCTGAACCAGATAGAGATCATCTTCGGGATCATCCATCGAAAACTCCTGCGGAGCGGGAACTTCAGGTCGGTCGAGGACTTGGAGGAGCAACTGCGGGAATTCATGGACTACTACAACAACACGATGGCCCACCCGTTCGCTTGGACCTACACGGGGAAGCCGGTGCAGAAGAAGCGCCGCGCGAGCTTTGTGGCCCCGCATCGGCGCATCAAATTGGGTAGAATGCAAAGGATGGCGAACTTGATCCGCTCATGAAATGTTGTTTGAGACTTGTGGCACTAGACGTTCGGGCGCGGGTGGAGGAACTGAAGCTTCTTCGACACGGCTGGCTCGATGGAAAAGGGGTGGCCCCGCCACTCGCCACCCTCGACTGGATCGCCACCGTCTTCGAGGAGCGCTACCCCGACGACCTCCGACTCCCTTATCTATTCCCAACCCAGACCGGGCAAGTGCTGGCCGAGTGGTCGCTGACCCCGTGGTCGCTGTCCCTGGAGATCGACCCGGTTGCGAAACGAG
>JANYAJ010000364.1 GCA_025361385.1 Nitrospira sp. | reverse complement strand
CTCAACGACGTGGGGTGCATCTGCGCGCCTCGGGCATGACGCAATTGGATCGACCACGCCATTATGCAGAGGCGGAGGCTCGGATGGACGACCCTGTTCGTCCATCAGCCACAAGAGGGCCGCGATTTGCTTGTCATCTGTGGTTGTCTGCAAGCCCGATTGCATGGCCCGCGTCTCTTTCCCATATTTCTCGCGCAAGGAGGCCAGTAGTGTGGCCTTCGGAATGCCGTTGCCTGGGAAATAATGCGTCCGATAGACCCGCCAGACCGCCTGTTTGTTCGGTGGCAGCGTGACGTCGACGGTTACCTGATCGGCTTCCATTCCCATCATGATGGTCTCTGTCGGCGCAGAAGAAAATGAGGAGATGACCGGCTTCTCAATCGTGGGCAGATTGGTTGATTGCACCTGGATTTTATATTTCGGCAATGCGGTCTGGAGCTTTGCATGGGCATCGCGCACCGGCATGCCGAGCTGAATACCGAGAATATCGGGCAACCCTTCAGCCGCCGCCTGGCTGGTCAGCGCAAAGATGAGTGCAATGCTGCCGATGACCGACCTCAGTACCATTTTCATGACGCGATGCTCCTTTCATTTCGCAGACGATGGGTTCGTCAGAACTTCGGCTCGCCGCGCTGTTTGGCGCTTTCCATCCGCTTGTCTTTGAACTCACTCTTAACGGCCTTTCCCTTGAATGACCGCGGCGGTCGCTTTTTGAATCTTGATTTCCACTCGTCGGTTTTGTTGTCGGTGCTCGGCCGTCTCATTGCCGGCGACAGGCATGGTCTCGCCGTACCCCTTCGTCATCATGCAACCCGAAGGGACGTGGCTATTTGAAGTCAGCCATTCCTTGACGGCATCAGCGCGATGCTCCGACAGAGTCTGATTCGCATCTGGCTTTCCAACCGCATCCGTGTGTCCTTCAATCAGAATGGGCAGTCCCGGATAGCTTTGCAGCAGCATCGCGAGCTTGTGCAGCGCGTCGGTGGCCGCCGGCCTCAGCATGGACTTGCCGGTGTCAAACAACATTTCCGCTCCCAGGTTGACGCGAATTTCCTTGTCGTCCTCGGTCGCCGCCAGCTGATCGCGGCTGGTGAGTACGGATTTGCTGAAATCCTGCAGGTTGAAGATCTTTTCTTTCTCGCTCGGAGGCGTCACCCACAGCTGCAATCCCAGTGATGCACGAGGCCCCTGCATGTAGCTCAAGCGGAATGGATGTTCGCCTTCGGTCAAGTCCGCTTTGCCTGCTCGTCCGGCCCAGGCATGCAAGCCGTCGAGATTGATCACAACCTTGCCATCGAGATAGAGCATCGAGCCGTCATCTGAGGCCATGCGGAATCCGTAGGTCCCTGCCTTGGACACATAGATCGTGCCTTGGTAGTCGATGGCGAACCACTCGAAGCGATCGGTGACTCCCGGGAATCCTTCTGTAAACGCCCGCGGGGGGACGTCCCATTTCGCCGTATAGATGGAGCCTTCGCTCTTCATGGTGGTGAAATCCGGGAACTTCCTGACCGTCTTGTCCAAAAAATAGATCTTGCCCTCGACGCCGACCATCAACTTGTCTTTCGATCCGAATGCAGTCGGAGGGGCAGGGCATCCGCTGTTCGCGGCAGAAATGCCCGGGGCAGCCATGCTCGCGAGCATGACTGCCCCGAATACGACGATGACAGCTGATTTACCCAACCATGCAGTCTTCATGTGGTTCACATCGCAGAACCGCCGTGAGTCGGCGAGCGATGCAACGACGTCAGTGCGCAGGCCCGACCACCCACACGTTCGCCGGCTGGACAAACCGGTACGCATTCCGCCTTTCGATTCATTGGCAATTAGGTGGTCTCGCGATGCCACCAATCCTCGGACCGAGCTTTTTGCCGAAGTCAGCCCTGATCGCACTAGGAAACCCCGTCTTGTTTGAGGTCTGTCACGTTCAACGCCGTGATGGGCGCATTCGCCTTCGCGGCAAACGCTGAATCGGCGAGCACGAGGCCCGCCAAGATGAGCAACACTCCGAGAATGACATGACAGTCACGTTTCATGTTGTCCTCCTTTGTATGGTTCATCGCATCCGCCAGAACTTCGGGCCAGTGCGTTTTTTTGCCATAGTGTCGAGCGCGCTCTCACATCCCGCGCTTGCGAATTAACACTCAGCGCGACGGCTTGACCACCCGCACGTTCGGCGGTTGTTTCATTCGATCGATATGACCGGAATTGACAAGCGTGATCCAGTCTTTGATGCAGATGCTGGCGTTTTCGTATGGCTCCTCGCGCATGTAGACCGTGACGGCACCCTTCGAGAGGATTGCTGCCTCCACAATCGTCTTAAGCGGCAACACTGAGGCGCAGACGATCGCTTCTTCCTCGGTGCCCTGATGCGGGGCATTCCCATTGACCGACAGGGTTTCTCCGCTCACATCCACCGCCCCTCTCACATTCAAGTTGCGCAGCAGATGGGCCATCTCGTCCCCAAGCAACTTCTGCAATTCCCCACGCACCGCCGGCTCGTTCAGAAATCCCTCGCTGTTGTAGCTCCCAGCCCACTTGACGATGAAGGCCCGCTGGGAGGCTTCGTCGGCTTGCGCAGCGGATCCAAGACCAACCAGCGCTAGAATGCAGAGCGCGGTGCGCCACCCAACCGTGTCGGGACGCTGGCGCGTCATTAGAACTTCATGCCGCCGCGCTTGGACTCCGCTTCGCCGCGCGTCTCGTTCAATTTGTCGACCGCGTCCATCAAATGGATATGGGACGCGGTCACACCGCTCCCCTCCAACTGTCGATTGAATGCTCCCATGGTCATGCTCGTCATGAGATCCGCCGTCGAACCTGCCGGGGTGGCATGTAAGTAATAGACGTCCAACACCGAGTGGGCATGACACATCCCGCCTGGAGACCCATACCCACCGGTTCCATAGTAGTACCCCTGTTTCAACTGCTGATCGAAAATTGAGTTGGACAACTGATGGTTGGCGTTCGGACGATTGCCGCCGCCTGACTCCCCTCCGCTGTTCACGGCCCAGGTCTGAGAGCACTTTGAGTAGATGTCGTCCGCCTTCGAACCCATCACCTGCTGCCCTTGAGCATCGTAAATCCAGATGAGCCGGCTGTTGACTTGCTTGGTGCTTTCAGGACCATACTTCTTCCTCAGTCCGGCCAAGGTATTTTCAACGGTCGGCCTGCTGTCTTCCCTCCCGAACCCAAGATTACGCACGATACCCCAGAGAAACGCCTCGTTCGGTGCGTACGTCATAAATAGGTTGAAGTAATCTCCGGCGGGGGCGGTGGGACCAGCGGGATTCGGAGCGACGAGTTCCGGCGTCATCACCACGCCGGGCAAGGCCTCATACTCATACAGCGTATTGGGTACCGGCTTGAATCCCGTGTTGTACGCCTTCAGCGCGTCTACGGCTTCTTTCGCCGGCATGCCGAGTTTGATCCCAACGACGTCTAAGAACCCGGCCTTGGCCGCAATCTTAGCGGTGCCTTCCGGCGTGCCGAAGTCCGGAGAGGGTTGAGGCTTCTCGTTGCCGGGCGGGGTGCCTGCCTGCCGCTGTCGTTGCTGCTGTTGAGGTTGTTGCGATGGCTGCGGCGGTTGTCGCTGTTGACCTGATTGTTGCTGCTGCTGTTGCTGGCGTTTGCGCTGGCTTTCTTCCATCGCCTTCTTCATTTTGTCGAGAAAATCCTCTCCCGTCGATACGCCGGGAACGCCCCAGATACATGCCAGCGCGATCACGGCCAAGGCTGTGGTCTTCCAGAGAGTTCGCTTCTCCATTATCAATCTCCTTCGTTCGGAGTCCTGCTCCATGTCCCAGAGTCAGAACTTCGGCACGGCGTGTTTCTCGGCATCCCCTTTCCGCTTGTCCGCAAGTTTGGTGGCCTCGCGCATCAACAACGTATGTGAAGCCGTCACGCCGCTGACTTCCAGCTGACGATTCGTGGCGCGAACCGCCACATTGACGACGAGCGGCGGCGACGTCTTACCCAACGAAGATTGAGCAAGATATTCGGCCTGCACGACCGCATATGACTGGCAGAGCCCGCTGAACGGATCTTTCCCGTAACTCGAATTGAAATAGCTCCCCACGATCTGCCGATTGATATAGCCTGGCTGGAGTTGGGTGGTCACCGCCATACCCACTGTCCACATGCTCATGCATTTGCTCATGACTTCGTTAGCCTTCGGCTTCATCACCTGCTGCCCTTGGGCATCGTACAACCAGGTGAGACGCATACCTTCATTGAGACTTTCCTGACCGTATTTTTTCCTCAATCCGGTCACGATCGTGTCGGTGGTCGGCCGACTGTCTTCTTTCTCGTACAATACTTCGCGCCACATACCCCAGACGAAGGGCTCGCTCGGCGCCATCGTGACGAGCACCCCAACCGTCTCCTTCTCCTCACTCGAGGGAATGTTCGTGTTTTTCTTGGAAGCGAGCCACGGTGTCATCACCACGCCGGGTAGTGCCTCATAGGGCGGCAGCGTCACAGTCTCCATCATGAGATTCGGATTGTGCGCCTTCAGCGCGTCCAGCGCGGCTTTGAGCGGCATGCCGAGCTTCACGCCGATGACATCCACGAATCCGGCCTTCGCCGCGATATTCGCCGTCGCGTCCGGCGTGCCGAAGTCGGCCGTCTGGAGTTGCGTCTCACTGGCAGCTTGCTGGATCTGGTCCGGCCGTAACTGAACCGGCGGCTCCCCGGCGGAGACCGAAAATAATCCGCTCGCCCACACCATCGCCATTAGGAAAAACAGACTGCCGGTTCGGATCGTCTTCTTCTGCATCATGACTCTCCTTGGTTCGAAACGCGGTGTCACGCCCCCACACCTAAAACTTCGGCCCGCTGCGCTTCGCGGCTTCCTCTTTCCGTTTCTCCGCTAATTTGGTGGCTTCGCGCGTCAATAGAATATTGGTCGCCGTCACGCCGCTCGCCTCCAATTGATGATTGGCGGCACTGACCTTCACGTTCATGATGAGAGGCTGCGAAGCCCCTGGTGGCTGATCGGCCGAATAGCGAGCCTGCACCATCGAGTGAGAATGGCAAATTCCGCCGTGATAATCCTTGTCGTCGCTGACCGTGTAATAACCTTTCGCCACCTGGCGCTGGATATTGCCAATGTCGTAATCAGCCCCCACCATCCAGTGGTTCGCGCATTTCTTCCAGATGTCCATTGCCTTGGCTCCCATTACCTGCTGCTTCTGGGCATCGAAGAGCCACAGGAGGAGCGTGTCGTCTCTCACGCTCTCCGGACCGTACTTCTTTCTCATACCGGCTAAAATGGTGTCGACGGGCGGACGGCTCTCCACCTTTCCGAACCAGAAGTCTCGCCACACGCCATACACAACCGCTTCGTTCGGCGCATAGGTGAGGAGGAGGCCGAGATACTCCGCTCCTGGATCCGAGGCCTGGCTCACGTTTTTTGTCGAGGCAAGCACCGGCGTCATAACCACGCCGGGCAGTGCCTCAAACTCAAGCTTGGCCTGGGGTTCCAGTTTGAGCATGGCGTTGTGCGCCTTCACCGCTGCCAACGCTTCCTTTACCGGCAGGCCGAGCTTGACACCGACGATATCCAAGAACCCGGCCTTGGCGGCGATCTTCGCCGTTGCTTCCGGCGTCCCGAACTCTGCAGAGGGTTGCGGCGGATCATAGTTAGGCTGAGCTGCGAACGTGTTCCACGACGAGACGATCAGCAGGATGACGATCAACAGAGGGATGGGATTGAGAGAGGAGGCTCGCGTCATAACGTTGCTCCTTTCCTGGGAATCAGATTCACGGCTTGTCACAGGGCAAGAAGAGCCCGTAGTATCCAGCAGCAGCAGCACGGCGTCAATATGACATCCGCTGCCTCGCGGCCGACATTGCATGGTCTGAGCAAGCGAGATGCCACGCCAGCGTCAGGCGATCTTGCGAGATTTGGCCGAACGTTCTATCAGTGCCGGCTCGGGCAATTGTGACAAAGCCGGCAACACTGTGACCTGACTGGCCCCATGCGACGAAATGGCAGGCTCCCCTCGCCCTACGTTGAAAATGTTTGCGAATCCGCGAGGCAGATAAGCCCTGCACAAGTCACGAATGACCGTACCAAACTGCAGCGTCCCCTGCGAGTCACCGTTGAGGAGCGAGCCCCTTACAAATCGAAAGAGCTCTGGAACAGTCCGTGCCTGATTATTCATGACATGTATATGTTTTTCGCCCCCGTCATAGCAGGGTTCAGATCTCTTCCGTCACACTGGAGCGCTCAGGAGACAGGTCTGAATGTTAATGCCCTCGGCCTATTGCAAGCTGGAATTGGCAGACCGAGAAGATACCCTTACATCCCCGCAGTTCGGCATCCGCTGTAGCGCATTAGACAAACGAGCCTGGTGTGATAGACAATGGGGCGCGACGGCATGGCAGTCGGCAATCTGCGACCAGGAGCAGGAGTGTGAGTATGAAACGTCCGGCCTCACCGGCAGAACAGCAGGCGCAGCAGCGATTCGGCACCAGTGCCCGTGCAGCTGCGTTTTACGCCCATCAGATGCTGGACCATCTCAACCCCCTGATGCAGCAGTTCATCGCACGGCAGGAGATGGTCTTCATCGCCACCGCAAATGCCAGTGGCGCCTGCGATTGCTCCTTCCGCGCCGGCACCCCGGGATTCGTACAGGTACTCGATGACAAGACGCTCGCGTACCCGGAATATCGGGGCAACGGCGTCCTCGCCAGCGTAGGAAACATTCTGGAAAACCCGCAAATCGGAATGATCTTTCTCGACTACTATCAAAGCACGGTAGGATTGCACGTCAACGGAGCGGCCCGCATCCTGACCCCCGATGACCTCACGACATTTCCCCATCTTCCCGCAAGCATGGTCGAAGCATCCCGAATCAAGGGAGGCCGCCGTCCGGAATCCTGGGTCGTGATCACCGTCGAAGAAGCCTATATACACTGCTCCAAACACGTCCCCCTCATGAAACGCCAGGATAAACAGATTGCGTGGGGCACCGACGACGAATCCGTGAAGGGTGGAGATTTCTTCAAGACCAAACCCGCTCCCAGACTGTAACGACAGCGTGCAGCCCCCCATTTGTGGGCCTTGCTTTTTCCGCTACCGCTCTTGCATGCTCCCCTTCGCGACGCCCACGCCAAGACGGCAAAGATACACAAGGAGTGCTCATGCCCGAGGTATCACACGCTCGACGAATCGATGTTCTAGCAATTGGGTTGTTTGGGCTGGCGGTCGGCGCCCTCACACTGGGAGTCGCGCAGTTGGGTGGAATTCCTGAACAAGATCGAGTTGGCACGCTGGTTATTGCCTTAATCTTCGGCGGTATCGTGCAAATCCTGGCCGGGATTACCGACATTCGCTATCACGAGCAACTCGGCGGGACGGCCCTGACGATGTACGGTTTCTTCTGGACGACCGTCTGCATGGCGAAGCTCGTCAGTGCAAGTACCACCTTCCATCTCAGCATGGTGCTGTATGCACCGATCAACCTCGTCTATTTCTTTTTCTCTGCCATCATGGTGTACCTCACCGCCTATCGGAATACGACGCTGTGCGCCCTGCATGTCGTCATTACGATCACCTTCTTCACCACGTTCCTTGCGCATTTGGATCTACTATCGGAGATTCTCCCTGGCATCTTCCACATCCTCGTAGGACTCATGGCGTTTTATCACGCGGCTGCCAGCCTGACGACTGCCTTTACCGGCCACCCACTACTCCCGCTGGGGCCGGCACTCTTGCACCATCGGCCAGCGCCGTTGCACCGCTAGCAGAGAAAATCGTTGCTCATATCTTGTGGAGGAGCGGAGCTGATCGCTACTGGCGCATAGCGAAAGGCAAGAGTGCGCGCACATGTCGCAGAAAACAGGATGGTCTCCGTTCCGGCTATCGGCCATCAGCCATATGTTCTTTTCTTCGAACGAGCAACTAGCCAAATTGGCGTCTGCTACTTCTTCTGCTTGGCACGAGCCAATGCCAGCGCCATAGCCATCGTACCGGCTGGCTGTGGCTGACGCTCTGAGGCATGCTGAGGTGCTGGTGAACGCGGCCCCCTGGGTTCGCGTCCGGATCCCCCTGACACCTCGCCTGCAGATCGGACAGACGCAGAGGCACTCCCCGGGACATCGTCGAGGCGCATCGTCAAAGAAATCCGCTGACGTTTCACATCGACCTCCAGCACCTTTACCTTGACGATCTGGCCTGGCTTCACGACTTCATGCGGGTCCTTGATAAACTTGTTGGCCAATGCCGACACGTGTACGAGCCCGTCCTGATGTACTCCAATGTCGACAAAGGCGCCGAAAGCCGCGACGTTCGTCACGACCCCTTCGAGGACCATGCCCGGATGCAGGTCAGTAAGGGATTCGATGCCCTCTTGGAATGTGGCAGTCTTAAATTCAGGCCGCGGATCGCGGCCCGGCTTTTCTAACTCGGCCAGGATGTCACGCACCGTCGGCACACCGAACTTTTCATCAGTGAAGTCGGCGGGAGATAATCCCTTCAAGACCGCTGGTTGCCCCATCACGTCCATCATGCCTTTGCCGATGCGGGCAAGAATACGCTCGACCACCGGATAGGCTTCCGGGTGGACCGAGGACCGATCCAGCGGATTGTCCCCGTCATTGATGCGCAGAAAACCAGCGGCCTGCTCGAAGGTCTTATCACCCAACCGAGGCACCTTGCGGATCGTGGTACGGTTCGCAAAAGGGCCGTTCGCATCGCGGTACTCGACGATATTCTTCGCCAGCACCTTATTCAAACCCGACACCCGCTCAAGCAACGGAGCCGAGGCGGTATTGACGTCCACACCGACAGCGTTCACGCAATCTTCGACGGTGGCATCCAGCGATCGTGCCAACGCCTTTTGATTCACATCGTGCTGATATTGACCGACGCCGATGGCCTTGGGATCGATCTTCACCAGCTCTGCCAGCGGGTCTTGCAGACGACGGGCAATGGAAACGGCCCCGCGCAGACTCACATCCAATTCGGGAAACTCAGCCGCGGCAAAAGCCGAGGCTGAATAGACCGATG
>JANYAJ010000360.1 GCA_025361385.1 Nitrospira sp. | reverse complement strand
CGTCAGAAGGCGAGGCGAGAGGCAGACCTGGCGGAGCTTGAGGATCGCCGTCAGCGCGATGAACTGCGCCTGACCGGACGTCTTCGTCCGGTAGGCCTCGTCGATCGTGGTGCGGACCTGAGCGACCGTCTGCTGGTACAGAGCCTTTTGCCGATCGGTCAAGTCGAGGACCACCTCGCTCTCGATCTTCGGCGGCAAGTCGTGGAGCACCTCTGCCTTGGTCCGCCGCAAGATGAAGGGCTTAGTCCGGCGAAGCAACTGCTCCAATGCCGCACCCTGAACACGTTTGAGACCGGCCTTGAACCGACTATACTCCCCGAGCAATCCAGGCATGCAGAGATCGATCACAGAAAAGTACTCGCCGAGATGGTTTTCGAGCGGGGTGCCGGTCAGCGAGATTTTAAATCGTCCGGCGAGACGGCGGGCGGCGCTCGTCGTGTCGGCCTGAATGTTCTTCACGGCCTGTGCCTCGTCGAACACGATGACATGGAAGGCCAAACGCTCCAATCGTTCGATGTCCCGGCGAATCAGTCCATAGGTCGTGATCACAACCTCGCCATCCTTGGCATCGAACGTCCGCTCACTGCCGCTATAGACATGAACTTTTAATCCTGGAGCAAAACGTGCCAGTTCCTGTTCCCAGTTGAAGAGCAGACTCGTGGGCACCACAACCAGATGGGGGCCCTTCACTCCCGCCGCCATCTTGATGTGCCCGTCTTGAATAGCAGCCAGGAGGCAGATCGCCTGAAGCGTCTTGCCCAACCCCATGTCATCGGCCAAGCAGGCGCCGAAACGGTGCTCGTAGAGAAAGGCGAGCCAGGCATACCCATCCCGTTGATAGGGGCGAAGCGTAGCTTGCACACCCTCTGGCAGAGGGCGTGCGGCAATCTGCGTAAATCCCATGAGACGCGCCAGCACCGCCTCGTCTTCGGCAGGCAACGAGACCGTAATCCCCTGCTCCCGCAATGCCAGCCAGTCGAGGATCTGCAGGCGCGGCACATGCACAATTTTCGTAGCGCCCTGATCCGACAGCGGCTCGCCGGTCAGGGCGAGGATCGCACGCAGCCGTTCCATCGTCTGGCGATCCAGCACCCGCAACCCGCCTTCGGCATCGATCAACCCACCCTGCAGGAAAGCCGCCCGCCATTCCGATTCATCCAGCACCACGCCGTTGCACCGGATTTCAGGACGGATTTCAAACCAGTCGATGCCACTCCCTTCAGGCTCGATATGCTCGACCTGGGCGGAACAATCCCACTGAGCAGGCTTAATGGGCTTATCCTGATACAGTAATTCAACCCCGGCGCTTGTCAGTCTGTCCAGGAGAGCCGGCAACCCTTGGAACAACTGCGGCCCATCGATCAGCATCTCATCGTAGCGCGGCATGCCTCGGAAGACCTCCGGGCCGAATACCTCGAAAGGGATCCTGTACAGCTGCGCCTCGCGAGCCTTGTCCACCGGCTGCAGTTCCCATCGCCCTGCGTGAACCTGTAGCCGCACGACTATCCTGGCATAACCGAAGAGATGCTGATTCAGCCACTGTGCCGCCTCGTCGCTGACGGCGCGTGGCCACCCCTCCAGGCCGAGGGCCATTTTGATACGTTGGTCTCGCGCCTTAGCCTCACGCACAGAAAGCAGGCTAAAGAAGGTCTCGTACATCAGGGTTTTTCGTTTGGATGTGCGTAACGCGCCGGACAGGGTCAGGCCCTGTCCCAGCGCCGCGAGACACCCAAACGTTGCGAGGCTCGGCGCAAACCGGAAATCGCCGCGGCGACATTGCGCCTGCAACGTCCATGAGGTCGATGGATGGCCTTCGGTGCCGGACGGAGGCTTCAGAATCAGGGCATACGAATGTGCATCGTCCGCAGGCGGAAGCGCAGGCCGATGGACCGACAGATCCTGACCCTCCACTTTCAGCTGGAGATCGCGCACGATCCGATTGATCTGTTTGTGCGTCACATCGATTTGTGCGGGCTGAAACTCCTCCAGCGACAGCGTGAATTCCGTATCCTCGTCCGCTCCTTGCGATCGCCCATACCCGGACTTATCTAAAGATGGCAGCGCACGGGATCCCTCCTCGAAATCGGCATAGGGATCGACAAACGGCTCACCCCCCTTGAAACGTTGCCGCAAAGAGCGGAACAACGCCCAGCCCTGCTCGTCTTTCAAATAGAGAAGCCGCCCGCCATTCACATCGGCCACAAACGTCCTGAAACGTACGATCCGCTCAAGGGGGACCTCGTCGGCAAGACAGACGGCGCGGACCCGTATCTGGGCGCCAGCGAAATCGATCTCCGTCTTACTCCGGCACTTGACCGACTGGCTCCATTGAAGCGGGATCGATTCGTCGCCAGCGACCAACAGAATTGGATAGGGACTGTCGTGAACTCTGAGATAGTGAAGCAAGGGGTCTTCCCCGAACCCGGACATGTGCCGAGACATATTGAGGAGAGGAACCAGGTCGGAGGGGATGTCAGAACCCCATTCCCCGAAAAGCGGCACGCCATTTTTCTGGATCAGAAGCTGCGGAGGCAGATGGCTGGTATCAATGACGATCTCATAGGCCGACTCCTTCCGGGCCGCTCCGGTGGAAGCCGGCTTGACCGTCCTGACCGGCTCCGGGATGTTGCCGAGCAATTCGGCCTGGAGCCCAAGCAGCTCACTGTGATGCCCACCCGGCAATCTGAATAGCTGCGGTGAAAGCACGTGCTTGGTCGTGAAGTAGGCGCACAACACATGTTTGCACAACCAGTCGGGGTCCCAAGCCGGGCAATCGCAGGAGGCCGACAAGAACCCGTCGACGATGGAGAAGACGACCTCGTAGAGCCTGGTCCCTTCCACCTGCGCCGTCAGCGTTGTGCGGTCCTGGCTCCAGACATAATGCTGAAGCCGCTGCTCTTGATAATAGTCGTATCCCTTGAGGACAGAGGCCTTCGGAGCCATCGTGTAGACAGCATTCGCCGATATGGCGCGAAAGGCGGCCAGGAGCGCAAATGATTCGGGGGTAGGGCGCGGAAGGACAATCCCCTGTTCAGACATGGGACGATCCCCCTGCCCGCGACGGGATGAGGCCTTTTTCCGCATAGTGCATCACTATAAGGGGGAGAGAGGAGCGGCATCAAGGCACGAAAACGGAAGACGACTCGATCTGCAATCTATCTGGCTCTCTCGTACGTCCGGCCGCTCGCCGCTCGAAATAGAGAGTGGAAGCCACACGGAAGATTCTACTTGGCTGAACCGGCCTTGAATCTCGCCGCAACTTCGGCTACACGCCGGCCCAAAGCCTTGGCGTCGGCCAATTCCTTATTGTCGATACCTGGGCTGTCGCCCCCCGTGGTGGCAGAGGCGCCGAACGCCCCGCCTCCGCTGACGACAATCATCTGATTGCCCAACATCGCGGCAAGAATCGTCAGCATCGTCACTTCCTTCCCACTGGACACCTGCCCACCCGTGGCAAAGGCTGCGCCGACCTTATTCTTCATTTTAAACTCAGGAAACACCCCGAATTTAAACTGCCAGTTATCGAAGAAGGTCTTCACCTCACCAGACATATTCGACCAATAGACCGGCGAACCAACCACGACCGCATCGGCAGAGAACAGCTCATCCGCCGTCACCTGGCCGACGCGTTTGAGCAGCACCTCAGTGCCGGGAACGCTCTTCGCACCGTCAACCACCGCCTCAGCCATGCGTTCGGTATTGCCGGAATGTGAATGGTAGGTGACCAGCACTTTCACCGGAGCAGCCGGCTCTTCGGCGAAGGTCTCACCAGAGCCGAGGCCCGGTGTCAACAGAAGGAGACAGAGGAATAGGGTGCTAATCAAGCGGAGGCGTGAACCGGAAGAGAATTCGGAACGCATCGACGTACTGCGAGCAGAACAGGGCGCGCAGAATTGGCGCCGTATCAACGCCGAACGATTTCCTCTTCCATGCGCTCTTCGACGGAGACGTCCGTCAATGCCCCACGATAGTCGCACTTGTGGCAGCGAACACGCCATGCTTCGATCCATTTTTCCTGCACATACGACTGCCTGCAGGTTGGACAGACAAACACACCCTTGACGTAATGGACTTTTCGTACCTCTTTCATGCGCCCCTCCCTTGCATAAGCTGGCCGAGGATGCCATAGCCAACCGCGCGATTGCAAGATGCCCCCAGCCGCCAGAGGCCGCGCGACAGGGTTACCGGCTTGACTCACCGCCCCCTCGCCGATAGGATGCCGCGATGCAACCATTCCGGCTACTTGCGCTTCTATATCTCTTCTTCCTGCCCTTTTCCGGCTCAACCCAAGCAGGGACTGATCCGGTGATACCAGGCCTCATCCCGATTACCATCCCTGGGGGCATCATTATCCATGCAGAGCTAGCCGACACGCCTCAAAAACGCGCCGAAGGGTTGATGTACCGGGAACACCTCGGCGCCGATCGCGGTATGCTCTTCACGTTCTTGCAGGCACAGCCGTGGACCTTCTGGATGAAGAACACCAAGATCCCGCTCGATATTATTTGGATGAATGAAAAAAAGCAGGTCGTCTACATCGAGCAGAATGTCCCGATCTGCACGAGAACGGACGACAGTTGCCCGCAATATCGTCCGAATGACGAGTCGCTCTATGTCCTGGAACTCGCAGGGGGCCGGGCAGAGAGTTTGAAGTTGCAGCGGGGATCGAAACTTCAGTTCAAGGTTCCATAACAGGCGACGTTCACGCAGGATGCTCCAACAGTTCGTCCAGCAAGGCCGCAGCCGATGAAAGCACCGGAGGCGTAGCCTCAGGGCTACGTTGAGGATGCGTTCGAGGCGAGAACGCCGCTGGCGGACTGTTTCAGCATCCTGCTGGCTACGACCGTTCCTGCCAGGCCCTCATACGCCGGGCCGTAATCACCCCATCGACCCGCTCAACCGCTTTCAGCACCTGATCGAGATGCTGGGTGCCTGAGACTTCCACGACGAAATCCAGCACGGCCTTCTGATCCTCTCGCGTCGTAATCTCGGCGCGGCTGATATTGGCATGACATTCCGCAATCGCGGAGGACACATTCGCCAGCACACCGGTCTTATCGACGGCCACAATAGACATTTTCACCGAATGCGTGCCGGGCGTGGCCGAATCCCACTCCACTTCCACCAGCCGTTCTTTATCGTAGTCCAACGCCACAAGGTTCGGACAGTCGACGGCATGGATCGTCAGCCCGCGGCCGCGAGTGATATAGCCGAGGATGCGATCGCCGGGCACGGGATGACAACAGCGCGACAACTGCATCAACAGATCGCGAGACCCCTTGACCTGTACCCCTGTATCGTCGCTCTTTCCACCCACGGCCTTGTGCACAACGGGGCGTTCTTGTACCGGCTCCTGCGCACCGGATGACGAAGCCGTGAGTTTGCCGATGACCTGTGACGTCGCCATACGTCCGAAGCCGACGGCGGCGGTCAATTCCTCGATGGTATCGACTCCCAATTGACGAGCGGCCTCCAACAACTCCGCCGACTTGAACATCTGCGCGGGCCCCATGCCCTGGCGGCGAAATTCCGATTCCAGCAGGCGCCGGCCTATCTCGACACTTCGTTTCTGCTCCTCAAGCTTGATCCAATGTTTGATCTTCGTCTTCGCCCGCGAGGTGCGAACGAACTTCAACCAATCTTTGTGGGGCGTTTGCGTCGGTGACGTCAGAATCTCGATCATATCTCCGCTGACCAGTTCATGCTTGAGGGGGACGATCTTTCCGTCTACCTTCGCACCGACACAATGGTCTCCGACTTCGGTGTGAATCGCGAAGGCAAAATCGACAGGGGTCGACCCTTTCGGCAATTCTTTTACAATCCCTTTCGGCGTGAACACATAGACGACATCGTGGAAGAGGTCGAGCTTCACGGAATCCATGAACTGCCGGTTATCGGACAAATCTTCGTGCCATTCGACGAACTGGTGGAGCCAGCCGAAGGCCTTGCTGTCGCGATCGGCGACCTGCCCCTGCTCCTTGTACTTCCAATGTGCGGCAATGCCATGTTCGGCAAGGCGATGCATGTCCTCTGTGCGGATCTGAAATTCGACGTGCTCCCCTTTCGGACCGACCACCGTTGTATGCAGGGACTGATAGAGGTTGGACTTCGGAATCGCGATATAGTCTTTGAAACGCCCCGGCACAGGCCGCCAGAGCGAGTGAATCACCCCGAGTACGGCATAGCAGTTCATCTTGAGATCCGTCACAATCCGCAGCGCCGTCAGATCATAGACTTCTTCGAACGTAATCGACTGTTTGTTCATCTTCTGGTAGATGCCGTACAGATGTTTGGGGCGGCCATAGACCTGTCCGGCCAATCCATGCTCCTGCATGGCCTTCTGCACGAGCACGCTGACTTCATCAATGTACTGCTGCCGATCCTCGTCTCGTTTCGCCACACGGACACGTAACGTCTCGTAGACCTCCGGCTTCAGATGCTTGAGGCAAAGGTCCTCCAGCTCGTTTTTGATCCACCCGATCCCAAGCCGATTGGCCAAAGGCGCATAGATCTCCAGCGTCTCCTGGGCGATCTCCGTCCGCTTGGCCGGGCTGAGATGCTCCAGCGTGCGCATGTTGTGAAGCCGGTCCGCGAGCTTGATAAGAACGACCCGGATATCGTCCGCCATCGAGAGCAGCATTTTGCGGAAATTTTCCGCCTGCTTTTCTTCATAGCTCCGAAACGTGATCTTGCCGATCTTCGTCACCCCGTCGACCAGATGCACCACGTCCTTCCCAAACTCCCGTTCGAGTTCGTCAGCCGTGGCGACGGTATCTTCGAGGGTATCGTGCAGCAGTCCCGCAACGATGGCGACCACATCCGTTTTGAGAGAAGAGAGCACACCGGCGACGGCAATGGGATGCTGCAGGTAGGGCTCTCCGGACCTCCGGAGCTGCCCTTCATGCGCTTTGGCAGAAAATTCGTAGGCCTTGCGGACTAGGCCGAGGTCGGCATCCGCAGAAT
>JANYAJ010000341.1 GCA_025361385.1 Nitrospira sp. | reverse complement strand
AGCCTGCGTCCGAGGGGACCTATGTGCAGTATCCCTTTGAGGAGCTCTTGGCGATTGTGGCATTGGAGAGCGTGCGATCTCAGACGTTGGTGATCGGCGAAGACCTCGGCACGGTCCCCGATTGGGTCAGAGAACATTTGGCCAAGGCGAGAGTGTTGTCGTATCGTGTGTTCTATTTCGAGCGTGGCGGGGACGGCGGATGGAAGTCGCCGGGCGATTATCCGGCACAATCATTGGCAGTCGCCACGACGCACGACTTGCCGACCCTCACAGGGTTTTGGTCCGGGGAGGATCTCCAAGTACGGGCAGGATTGGGCGCGTTTCCCGATGACGCGGCGCGCCATCGGGCCTGGGAGGAACGGCAGCGCGACAAGGGGGGGATTCTCAGTGCCCTCAAGCGGGAGGGCCTTCTGCCGAATGGCGTGACCGAGGATCTGGCGACCGTGCCTGCCATGACGAACGAACTCTGTCGGGCGATTCATCTCTATCTCGCTCGCACACCGTCCTGGCTTGTGTTGGCGAATCTCGAAGACGGTTTGAGTGAATTGTCGCAAACCAACCTTCCTGGGACGGTCGACAGCCATCCGAACTGGACACGTAAGTATGCCGTTCCGGTGGATGAGATCCTGGGGGATGAACGGATGCGAGAGCTTGGGGCTGTGTTGCGTTCGGTCCGTCCGCTAGGGTAAGACCTTTGGGCCGGATGCTGAAACAGGCCGCCAGTAGGGAAACGCTGAACGGTGAGTGATGAGCGATGAATAACGACCGATTCTCACTTCAGCGTTCATCGTTCACAGTTCGATTGTGCGCTCGCCTGCGGCCATACGGACGGTCTGTTTGAGCATCCCGCTGGTTCATTGATTGATTAGAGATCTCCTGCCTCCATGTTGAAACAAAACCGCATTGTACTGGCGATTGCAGGGGCGGTGTTCCTGGCGATTGTTGCGCTTGAAATGGCTGCTCCGGCGAACATTGTCGGTGCGTACGGCTTTGTGTTGCCGATTTTGCTGGTAGCGACGGTGCGCAGTCGCGTCCTGATGCTCATCACGGTGGTGGCCTGTATCGTGGCGACCTATTTGGGACTGATGCAACCGACCAAGCCGGGGAGGTTTCAGTCGGCGGTGATCAATCGCAGCGTGGTTGCAGGTATGCTGCTGGTCGTCGCCTACATCGGAATGACTTGGGAAGAACGCAAGGCGCGAGAAGAGGCTGCGCGTGCCGCGCTGGCTCAGGAGACGGAAAATCTCTTGAAGGCCAATACGCAACTGGTTGATGCCAAAGACCAGCTGAATCGCTCGGAACGGTTAGCTGCAGTAGGGCAGCTGGTGGCGTCCGTCGCGCATGAGGTCGGTACGCCGCTGCACTCGATTGCCTGGCACGTGCAAGCGCTGGCTGAAGAGCCGGGTGTCACGCCTGAGATGAAGAAGCGAGTCACGGTCATCGATGAGCAGCTGACCCGGGTGGTTCGGATCATTCAGGATTTGCTCTCCTCAACCAGACCTCGTCAGCCTGAACCGGCGTGGTTGCCCGTCGAGCAGGTCATCAGCCCGGCGGCCGTGCTTATGGAACCGGCCTTTCATGCAAAAGGGATTTCCTTAACGGTCGAGATTCCCACGGATCTCCCACTCGTGTGGGCTGATGCGGAGAAAATACACCAAGTGCTGGTCAATCTGTTGGCCAACGCCTTAGCGGCTACCCCGCCGCATGGTGCGGTGAGCGTTGTTCTTGGAACTCGTGCCGCCTCATCGGATGAACTGGACCTCGGTCGGCGAGTGGCCGACGCGATGTCACCGTTGGTGATCACGGTTGCGGTGCGGGACACCGGATGCGGCATGCCAGAGGCCAATGTGCAAAAAGCTTTTGAACCATTTTTTACGACCAAGGCGGTTGGCAAGGGCACCGGATTAGGGCTATTCTTGAGCCGCGAAACGGTTCTGGCTCATGGCGGCAGTCTGTCGCTTGGGAGCGAACTGGGGCGCGGTACCACTGTCACGGTGACTTTACCTGGATTACAGGCTGACTCGGCGCGCGTGAGAAAGAGGGATTGATGCCACCAGCGAATATTCTCGTAGTTGATGACGATGCAGTTGCACGGGAGCTCTTGGCAGAGGCCTTAAAGAAGGAAGGCTATGCCGTTGAGGCCTTCGCCAGCGGAGAAGAAGTCATTGCGCGTGGACGTCAGGGACGAGTGGATCTGGTGCTGACGGATATTCGAATGGGCGCGGTCGACGGATTGACCGTGTTGCGTGAGTTTAAGCGGATGAGTCCGGACACGGCGGTCGTCGTGCTGACTTCCTTCGGATCGCTTGAAGGGGCGATTGAAGCGATCAAACAAGGGGCCTACGACTATCTGGCCAAGCCGTTTAAGAAAGAGGATA
>JANYAJ010000327.1 GCA_025361385.1 Nitrospira sp. | reverse complement strand
TCAAGCCAGCTGTGGCCGATTTGTTCGCGGGCCATCCGGCATTGACGCGTGTGCTGACCTACGACACCGAGGGGCGACATGCGGGGCTCTCCGGTAAGTGGGCGCTGGCCGGGCAGTTGCGGCGGCAGGGCTTCGATCTGGCGGTATTATTTCAGAATGCGTTCGAGGCGGCGTTCCTGACTTTTCTGGCCGGTGTGCCTCGGCGCTATGGGTATGCGACAGACGGACGAAGTCTGCTGTTGTCCGATCCAGTGGCTGCGCCGGATCCCCGCACGCTCGTCCATCAAGTCCGCTATTATTGGGAGCTGTTGAAGCCGCTGGGCCTCACGGGCGATCCCTCCGCACCGGAACTCGTCGTCTTTCCTGAGGAGGAACGGGCGATGGCGGGGCGATTCGCCCAGGGCGGATTGACCGCATCGGATGTCGTCGTCGGGATCAACCCAGGTTCGACTTACGGCGGTGCCAAACGCTGGTTGCCTGAACGGTTTGCCGAGGTCACGGAACGACTCTGCCGCACGATGCGCGAGTCCCGTGAACAACAAGTCAGCGTGGTCATTTTTGGGGCCAAGGGGGAAGAGCGTTTGGGCCAGGAGATTGCTGCGCGTTTGTCGTCCCGATCCCTGGTCTTGTCCGGGGCGACGACGATCCGGGAATTGATGGCGGCGGTGAAACGGTGCGCCATGCTCCTCACGAATGATACCGGTCCCATGCACATCGCCTCCGCGTTCCAGGTGCCGGTCGTTGCGATTTTCGGTCCGACCGATTGGCGCATCACGTCGCCGTTTGGGAGCGCCCATGCCATTGTGCGGCAGCCGGTCGATTGCGCTCCCTGCCTGTTGCGTGAATGTCCCATCGACCATCGGTGTATGACAAGGGTCTCGGTGGATCAAGTCTATGAAGCGGGTCTGACTAGTCTGTCAGGTCGAGGAGGTCTGTCTAGTCTATCGGGTCCGAAAGATGTGTCTCGTGCGGACCAGACAGACCTAATAGATCGGATAGACCCAAGGAACCTTCTGGACGGTGTGACCGTCTTTCTGGATCGAGATGGAACATTGAACTACGATCCTGGCTATCTGAGAGTTGCGGCTGAGTTGAAGTTGCTGTCGGGAGTTGGGCCAGCCCTGGCACGGTTGAAACGGGCTGGTGCGAAGTTAGTGGTCGTGACGAACCAATCCGGTGTCGGTCGTGGGATCTTTACCCTCAAGGATTTGGAAGCCATCCATGCCAGATTGGAGGGTCTGTTGGAGCAGGAAGAGGTGGCGCTCGACGCGATCTATTTTTGCCCGCACCATCCTGACGATGGCTGCCGCTGTCGCAAACCGAATGTCGGAATGGTGGAGCGGGCCCGGTCGGAGTTGCAGCTCGATCTTCGACGCTCCTATTTAATTGGCGATCACGCCCGCGACATCCAATTGGCGAAACGGGTGGGCGCCAAGGGAATTCTGCTGACGACCGATCTCGTGGATGCCAAGGCACTCGATGCGCTGCAAGGAGCAGAGGCTATGCCGGATGCCGTGGCGGCGTCCATGGCTGAGGCCGTAGATTGGATACTGGAAGACGCGGTGAAGAGCGAAAAAGGGCACGACGAGCGGGAAAAGCGAGGCGAGAAAGATTTGTGAACTTTGCGAGTCTCGCTTTACTCGGCAGTCTCGCGCGCAACTAGCTCGCGGCATACATCATGTCAGACTATCGCCACATTTTATTGATCAAGCCGAGTTCGCTGGGCGACATCGTCCATGCGATGCCGACCTGTGCGGCAATTCGTCGAGCGTATCCCAAGGCTCGCTTGACCTGGCTGGTCAAGCGCCAATGGGCCGGTCTCGTCGAGCGGATCGACGGAGTGGATCGGGTCTGGCCTGTGGAATCCACGCTACAAGGATGGCTCTCTCAGGTGGCCCCTCTCCGTGCCGAGCAGTTTGATCTCGTTGTGGATCTGCAGGGGCTCTTTCGGAGCGCCGTCATTGGGAGGCTCACAGGATCTGCTCTGCTTGTGGGATTTGCCGATGGGCGAGAGGGGAGCCCCAGATTCTATTCAAGACGTGTGTCGGTTCCAGAATCGGATATGCACGCGGTTGATCGGTATCTGCTTGTGGCCAAGGCCATGGGAGCGGTAGAGTCCGGCGCGCCGGAATTTCGCTTTCGCATCCCGCAAACCGATTACGATGAGGTCGATCGTGTCTTGAGTCGATCCGGTGTGACGCCTGGAACGAGTTGGGTGGCGATGAATGTCTCTGCCCGGTGGCAGACCAAGCGGTGGCCTCCTGCGTCGTTCGCTGAAGTTGCAGATCGGCTGCAGCAAGAAGGATTTGGCGCGGTGGT
>JANYAJ010000313.1 GCA_025361385.1 Nitrospira sp. | reverse complement strand
TTCTTGGCGTGAATTATTACCTGTGGCAGAGCATGGCGCGCCTTCGTGGCGGTGAACGGTATCAGCCGTATTACCAGTCGTTGCTCGGGGTCTTGATCTTGGCTCTATTTATTTGGCTGACGCCGCACACCGTCATGATGTCGGGCAGTGAAGTGAAGGCGATGGGCGGTTCGTCGCATCCCGTGGTCGGCAACTATGGAGTGATGTCGGCGAAGAACGGCGCAGTCAATATCTTGATTCTCGTGACCACGCTGAGCTTCATCTACTATCGGCGCGCAAATCGAACGATGGTTGTCTCCTGGGTGAAGAAAGGAAACTTTCTGATCGGCGCGCTGTTCCTGGTCGGTGCACTCAACATTATCTGTCTCTCGGTCTATGGGTTCTATCTGCCGGCGAAGCTTCGCGTCGGGTTGTCGTCGCCGCAGGCGGTGACGACGTTCACGGTTCTGGTGGGCGCGCTGGTGATCAATCGCATGATGCTTAAGGGGGCGCTCGTTCGTGGGCCGGTCCAATGGGGGAAGATCTCGGTCAGAGGCATGGTGGGCCTATTCGGACTGGCGGCTGCCTTCTCATGGGTCATGGGTCTCATGGGTTATATTCGCTCGTCCGGGCGGTTGGCCTGGCATGTGAGTGAGGTGATGGCCGATGTTTCTCCCTGGGCGTTTACGCCGGATTTGGCGTTTGCGGCGAAGATGGTGACGCTCAACATGGTGGTGTTCTGGGGGGCGGTGTTCGCGCTCTTCTGGATGTGTCAGCGTGATCAGTTGCCTGTGATGGGTGAAGACTTGGCCGAAGGAAGCGCGACGGTTCTGGCGCCGTCGTCGTCGCAAGAGGCATGAACAGCGAAAGGGTTGAGCGTATGAGGCGAGGGGCGATGATTCGACGATATCTCGCAGTCGGGCTGGTTATCTGTGGAAGCTTCGTGATGCAGGGAGCGGTCTCGGCCCAAAATCCGTCTTTGATTCTCGAAGATTTTCAGGCAAAAGACGCAGACGGGTTTCCCTTGAATTGGGATCATGAAAATCAACGAAGTCAGTCCAAGGGGCGGGATGCCTATAAAGTTCAGACCGAGAACGGTGTAAGTTTTCTGGCGGCGAAGGATGCAGGACAGAGAATCAAGAAGAAGAAGATCGATTGGGACCCGAAGGCCTTTCCGGTCCTGACCTGGCGCTGGCGCCTGCACAAATCCGCGACGGCGGGAACTGAACCGATTGCGGCGATCTACGCTTCCCTGGATACGGATCTCATGTTTATCCCTGTGTTCACGAAGTATATCTGGAGTGCCTTGAAGCCTGAGGGGACGGTGACTGAAGGAGGCATGTTCAGCGGCTCGGAGATCGTGGTGCAAAGCGGCACCACGGATGTTGGTCAGTGGTTTGAGGAGCGCGTGAACGTCTATGAAGATTTCAAGCGGATTCACCAGCATGAGCCGGCGGCGAAAGCCTGGGGTATTTCGATCATTGCGGGCCCTGGGGTGGAAATCGACTTTGGATCGATGGTTGCGAGCGCTGGCCGCTAAAGAAATGAGTTGTCATTAGCATGACCGAGTCTGGTACGGAACAAGTTGCGCCCCGCGCGATGCTCGATATCCTGTTTGGCGTGGCCGTCATGGGAACAGTCGGAACGCTTATCGGGGTCATTATGGGCGGCAGTATATTGCCGCTTGCGAGTGGGACTGGGCTGGTACTCGGCGGTGTCATTGGGTTTATGGGGGGGCGGCGTTTTCTGGTGAGTATCTTGGTGGGAACGTTACTGGGCGGGGCGCTGGCCTGGTTTATCGCCGGTCCTGAGAGAATATCGGTCGGTGCGGGGGCTGGCGCTGCGATGGGCGGATTTCTGGGCGTGCAGATTTCGATGCTCTTAGATATGTACGCGGCCAGGAAGGCCGCATCTGAGCCGGCTGATCCCTCCGTGTCACGCACAATTGAAGGAGCATGAGCCGTCATGGAAGATAGGAAAGTACTTATCGGCTCGATCGTATTTGTCTTTGGATCGTTTATCCTGATGGTTGGCCTGTTGGTCTACGAGTCTTACAAGGCGAAGCAGATGAAGGCGCTGGCCTTGTCGATCACGACGGAGACTCGTCTTGTGCCGAGCAGTGTCGCGTCGCAGGACTACTCGATGTATAAAACGAAGATGGGCGATGAGGGCCGCGAGATGGTGCAGGTCCCCGAAGGTCCGTTCATCATGGGCAGCAAAGATGGCGATCCCGACGAAGTGCCGGAGCGGCAAGTGTTTCTCAAGGCGTTCTTTCTGGACAAGAGAGAGGTGTCGCAAGAGGAATATGCCCGGTTCGCCAAAATGACGAAGCGGTCGTTACCCAAAATCGAAGTGTTTGAAGACGATCAATCCAAGCTGCTGAAGCCGGAGTTTGCGGCGATGAGTATGTCGTGGGATGAAGCGGGGGCCTATTGCAAATGGGCGGGAAAGCGCCTGCCCACGGAAGCGGAATGGGAAAAGGCCGGCCGTGGTGAGGGAAAACGGAAGTACGCGTGGGGCGATATATTCGTCACGGGGCATGCGAATGCCAATGTGGATGGGAGTGAGGATGGCTATCGGTATCTCGCGCCTCCGGGGTCGTTCAAATCCGGAAGAAGCCCCTATGGAATCTATGACATGACGGGAAACGTCGCGGAATGGGTCGCAGATTCGTACGATGAGCATTACTACCAGAAAGCGCCCTACCGTGACCCGAAGGGGCCGGACGATGTCGATTTGAAGGTGGTGCGTGGGGGGTCGTGGCGAGAGACCGAGCATAACGCCCGGCTCTCCAAGCGATTTGCGGCGAAGCATTGGCGGACGGATATTACGATCGGGTTTCGCTGTGCAAGCGATATGGAGGTTGGCGATAGCCCTGCGGCGTCATAACAGACATGCTCGAAACCAAATTTAAGATTGTGTTCTTGCTTGCCGTTCTCGCGTTTGCGGCACTTCCCATTATGGGAATTATTCGCGGCACGACGCTCACCCCGTTCGAATTAGCTTCCCCTGATTCCACCGATTCATCCACACCGGAGCCGCTGGATCCTTCGCAGGTTTCTCGTGAAGAGCCGGTTCGGGAAGAGATGGTCTCAATCCCGGCAGGGCCCTTCATTCGGGGGACCGATCACGGCGGATTCGATGAACGGCCGCAGCGCACGTTGGTGCTCGATGCGTTTTCGATCGATCGATACGAAGTCACGAATTTTCAATATCAGCAATTCGTCGATGCGACCGGCCACCGTAAGTCTGGTCCTCCTTCCCGCTACGCCAAGAATATGAGCAGGATGCGCGGTATTAATCAGCCCGTGGTGTACGTGTCATGGGACGATGCGGAGACGTTTTGCCATTGGAAGGGAAAACGGCTTCCCACCGAGGCGGAGTGGGAAAAGGCGATGCGAGGAACGGATGGCCGTCTCTGGCCCTGGGGCAACGTGGAGCAGCCCAATGGAGCGAATTGGGCCAGGGTGCAGGATGGCTATGAGGTCGCCGCGCCGGTCGGTGCCGTCCTGACCGATACGAGCCCGTATGGCGTCATGGATGGGGCAGGAAACGTTATGGAGTGGGTGGGTGACTGGTATGCGGAGACCTACTTCAATGAAGCGCCTGAACGAAACCCGCAGAGCCCTGAATATGGCACCTTTCGGGCGCTCAGAGGGGGAGGATACGCGACCACAGGGGCTGATATTCGTATCACCAGCCGGAGCAAGATGGTTCAGGACTTTCGCGATGAAACTATTGGATTTCGCTGTGCGGTTTCAGGTGTGAAATGAGCGCGGAACTGGAGCCTGAAACCAAGAGAAATCTACAACAAATCAAAGTGGTAGAGAATGAGGAACACGGCCAAAATTATATTGACAACCATTCCAGCCAAAACTATAATGTCGAACACTTTTGAGTTTGCAATCATCGATTTTCCCCTGATATTTCGTGTGCGGCAAAGAATTTTGAATAACATATGAATATCTGTGTGTCAAGAATTCGCTGAGCTGAATTAGGCGCGTATTATTTCCATCAGGAGAAGGAGACACGATGGCAACAGTAGTGGCAGATAGCGAGTTTAAGGTTAAGGTCGGTCGGATGATTTTCTACATTACCTGTGCGGCAGGTTTGTGGTTTTTTTATTGGTTCGCAGGAATTCAGTGCCCCTGCTAAAAGAGGGCCGCTGTATTTCTGGGATTTCTTGAACGTCTGCAAGTTGTGAGGGAGGGATTCTCATGGGTCAGACAATCGTTTACGTGGTGGTGTCGCTCGTTATTTGCGTCGCCTACTTCACGGCAGTGGATCACTTTTTGATGGATTCGCAGGGGCTGGACTTCTGGTATTTGTTCCGGAAGTAGGTTCTAGGTCTATTCTGTGCTGAGTTGAGTTTGCAGGGAATTGTGATGAGTCTTTTCCGGAATGCATTAAGGAGGTATCCCATGGGTTTAGTGGCTGGGAAGAAGCTGTTCTCAATCATGGCGCTTTGCGCGATGATTGGCCTTCTCCTGCTCCCCATCGCCGTATCGCTTCCAACACTGGCTATGGGCGCGGATGCGCCTGATGCGGTGAAAAAGGATGGTGAGGCGAAGGTTGAGAAGGGGAGAGACGTTTATTATAAGACCGAGGGTATCGTTGCCGGGGCTCCTGCTCCGAAGACGGTCGATGGTCCTCGGGATTATCCGCGGTACAACTTCGAGAGCCGCGTGTTGCTCTGGTTCGCAAATCAGCAGCACCTCTATTACGGAAGTTTTGTGCTCGCGGTTCCGATTTTCTGCATGGTCATCGAGTTCATGGGGGTGGTGACGAGGGACAAGGCGATGGCCAAGCGGTATGACCAGCTGGCCTACGACTTCATTAAGATCAGTTTGACGGCCTATTCGCTGACCGCCATTCTCGGTGGTATTCTGCTCTTCACCTTCCTGACGCTCTATCCGGCATTCTTCGGGTACTTATCCAGCATTTTCCGCCCGGTCATGCATATCTATGCATTGATGTTCGTGGCGGAGAGCGGAACCCTCTACATCTATTATTACGGCTGGGACAAGATGCGGGAAGGGTTCCTCAAGTGGATTCACTTGAGCATGTCCGTCATTTTGAACGTGATTGGAACGTTGCTCATGTTCCTGGCGAATTCCTGGATCGGTTTCATGATGTCGCCTGCTGGCGTCGATGAGCAGGGGCGGTATCTGGGGAACATCTGGCACGTCATTCATACCGCGCTCTGGAATCCGCTCAATGTGCATCGCATTTTGGGTAACATGGCGTTCGGTGGCGGTGTCGTGGCGGCCTATGCGGCGTATAAGTTCTTGGCCTCCAAGACCGATGAAGATCGTGCGCACTATGATTGGATGGGTTATATCGCCATGGCGCTCGGCGTGGCGTTCTTGATCCCCTTGCCATTTGCCGGGTATTGGCTGATGCGTGAAGTGTATGCCTATCGTCAGCAGATGGGCATTACCCTCATGGGCGGTCTTCTGGCTTGGCTCTTCATCATTCAGGCTACGATGATCGGCATTCTCTTCCTCAGCACCAACTACTATCTTTGGCAGGCTCTCGGCCGGATGCGTGGTGCCGAGAAGTATCAACGCTACATCAAGTATCTCGTGTTCGTCCTCTGTTGCGGCTACCTGGTGTTCATTACTCCTCACACGATTGTCATGACTCCCGCTGAGCTCAAGGCGATGGGTGGGCAGCAGCACCCGGTGTTGGGGAACTATGGCGTCATGTCGGCTAAGAACGGTGGCATCAACGTCATTATCACAACCACCATTCTGAGCTTCGTTTGGTACATGCGAGGCAACAAGGTCTCGACGGTATCCTGGTCGAAGTTTGGCAATATCTTCATGGGCTGCTTCTTCGGTTGCGCCTACGTGAATATCGTCGGACTCGCGGTTCTGGGATATTATATTCCGGCAAACGTGCGAGTCGGTCTATCTGTTCCTCAGGTGGCGACAACCCTATCCTGCCTCTTCTTCATGTTTGCGCTCAACAGCTTTATGATGAAGGGTGCGAAGCAGATGGGGCCCATCGAATGGGGGAAGATCTCGGCTCGTTCGCAATATGCGTTAATTATGCTCGCGACGGCCTTTACCTGGATGATGGGGTTGATGGGGTACATTCGCTCATCGGTTCGATTATTCTGGCACGTGAATGAGATTATGCGCGACAACTCACCTTGGGCCTATACCCATACGGTGGGATTTGCAGCAAACATGATTTCATTCAATGTGTTGTTCTTCTGGATCAGCATTCTCTTTGTCTTCTGGCTGGGTAGCCTGGGGGTAAAGAAGGCGCCAGTTGAAGCAAAGGCAGGGGTTCCTGGTGGCGCTGCACAGCCAGCTGGGAGCCACTGATCATCTTTAGGATCTTGCTTGGGGGAGTAGAGGCGCGTGGTACGTGCCTCTACTCTTACCAAAACCTCAGGAGGTTACAATCGTGGGCGATCTGATAAACGAAGCGATTTCAATAGGGTGGCCGCTGCTCGCGCTTCTCGCGGGGCTTCTCGTGTATTCCCTGGTATCGATTAGCGATCCTGCTGCAAAAAAACGCGCAACCTTCAAGCTGTTTATTGGCATCATTGCAGCCTTCATGCTGTTGGTGGCAATTGCGCATTACAAGAACAGCTTCTATGAAGCGAATCGGATGCTGCCAGTCTCTCTAGTTCTTATCACGTCAATGTGCTTCATGATGGGGATCTACTTCCCCAATCAAGCCGCATTGCTCAAGATCGGCGGCTTCATGTTCCTTGTTGCTGCTGGCTTATCAGGGTATGGCAATTGGTTGCCGCAGGTCGAAGGTGGGTTTCCCCCGAAAGAAGAGAAGCTTCAATATGAAGCGATGACCGCGCAGCAGTTGGCCGACGAGGGTGAGAAGATCATCTTCGGTGGGATCGGGCAAAATAAGGTTCAGGGCGCGATTGGAAAAGGGCAATGTCCACTGTGTCATGCGTTCCACAAAGGAATGCTGGGAGAGCGTGCCCCAAATCTTGACGGTATTCCTGAGCGTGCAGGTAAAGAGCGGCTGGAAGATCCTAAGTACAGCAAGGGAAAGCCAGCAGGTAGAGACTATGCTCAGAAGGAAGCATTTCCTGGCGCGGGCACTGCAGAAAGTGGCCAAGAGTATATCGCAGAGTCCCACTCCTGCCCGAGCTGTTACGTCGTTGCCGGCTTTGGCGTAAAGGGTACGAACGATAAAGAGAGCCCGATGCCTGCCATCCACAAGCCACCGATTTCGCTGAGTCTCCCAGAGTTGGCGGCTGTTGATACGTGGCTCTATATCCGCGAAGGGCGAGACGCTCCGACATACGAAGAGATCGTGAAGTCGTATGAGAAGTTTATTCCAGAAGCCGACCGTCCGAAGCAGCAGGATGAGAAGGCCGCCGGGCCGCCAAGCGCCTTGCTGGCAGATGGAACTGAGCCGGTGGATCAGATTTTAGCAAAGGCTCAGTGCGTGTCTTGCCACACGATCCCTGGCATTCCTGGAGCGGTTGGTACGATTGGTCCTAAACTCGAAGAAGGCACGAATGCTCCTCTTCGCATCAAGGACAAGGACTATAAGGGAACAGCCAAGACTGTTCCGGATTACATTATGGAGTCGATCGTTTCACCCAGCACGTATGTGGTGAAACCATTCCCGGACAATACGATGCCCAAGGTGTTCGGGCAGAAGCTCAGCGCCGGGGCGCTTAAGAAGATCGTCGACTATTTGTCGCAGGTGAAGGCGGGATCGCCACCACCGAAGATTTCATAATCGTGTCTGTCTACCTCTTTTGTTCAGCAAAGGGAGTTCGCCGATGAAAGCATTAATGTCAGTCGCGGCACTCATAGGCGCAGTTGGGATACTCCTGCTTGCCGGAATGATTGTCGATATCATTCCGTCAAATACGGTGCGCCTGGTCGAAGGTTATATGCCCATGCAAGTGCTCTTTGAGCTCACGCTGTTTGTCGCGGGATTTACAGGGTTGAGCTATATGTTGGGTTCCATGGGAATGGCCGTCCCTCGCTTCTGGCAAGGGATTCTCTTTTGGTCGTTCATTCTCCTGTATTTGAAGTTTCGGGTCTATCCGCCGATTCCGTTCAGCGTTCGCGCTATGTACGGAACCGTGTCGCTCATAGCCGTGTTTATGTGGGTCTCAGCGAACGAGGAAGACTGGAAGAAGTTCAAGCAGCCGATCATGAATATTTTGGATGCCCAGACCGGGGCAAACAAATTGCTGCGTTATGCCTATCTAGTTCTGTTGCCCCTTCTGATCGGCGGGTTCTCCTATAACGCCATGGTGCCGAAGTCTGAGGAGCCCATCGAGTTGCGCACGGTGCATCCGGCGCCACCGGCTAGCACCAAGGTCCATGGAAAGACGTATACACTTCAAACGTCGCAGAACCCCTATCGTGTCAACCTCGAAGGGAAGTTCGATCAGGAATATAGCAATGCGAACATTGTGGAGCAGGGCATGGGTCGGTTGATGAAGCCGAACGCCAATCCCTGGGATAAAGACGCGCAAGGATATCTCAAGTATGTGCGTGAGGGGGGAGAGATCTTCTTCCAAAACTGCCACTTCTGCCACGGCGATAACCTGAACGGTCGCGGTCTCCATGCATTCGCGTTCAATCCAATTCCTGCGAACTTTACTGATCCGGGAACGATTGCACAGTTACAGGAAACGTTTATTTTCTGGCGCGTCTCAAAGGGTGGAATCGGGTTGCCCAACGAAGGCTTCCCCTGGGCCTCTGTGATGCCACCGTGGGAACAGCATTTGACTGTAGACGAAATCTGGAAAGTGATCTTGTTCGAATATTGGCACACGGGGTATTACCCCCGAACCTGGGACTAATCGTTCACGGGAATTTCTAGCCAACCTGGATTTACGACATGAGGGAAACCATGAAGAATTCGTTTAGTCTGAAGGCGGGGGCGCTCCTCGCGACTGCCTTTGGAATTATCCTGGTCTCCGGAAGCACCGGGGGCGTAGCGTTTGCAGCAGATGCCCTTCCTGAGGGTTTCAAGAAGGCTGAATTATCGCCTGAGCCTGCTGCCGACATGATTGAGGCAGGCAAGCGGGTGTACTTTACCAAGTGTGTCTGGTGTCACGGCGTGGATGGTGCAGGTGATGGACCTGGCGCAGATCGTCTCTGGCCTCGCCCTCGTAACTTCAACCAGGGCACGTTCAAGATTCGACGCACGGCCAGCGGTGAGTTGCCCTTGTTCGATGCCAAGAAACCCATTCCTGGTCAGAAC
The DNA here is from genome assembly GCA_025361385.1 of Nitrospira sp. Lineage (GTDB taxonomy): Bacteria > Nitrospirota > Nitrospiria > Nitrospirales > Nitrospiraceae > Palsa-1315. The sequence continues at coordinate 5,621 of JANYAJ010000313.1, read as the reverse complement.
GATCTATTTGAGACCGTCACGCATGGTCTGCCTGGTTCAGCCATGCCATCCTGGGAAGGTATTCTGACGGAAGAGCAACGACTACAAGTATTGTCTTTCGTGACCACCCAGCTGGTGAAAGACCGGAAGTTTACGGATAAGCAGTCCGAGAGCCAGACCGTGTTGCAATTGGACGAACTGAAGCCGATTGCCGTGTCAGAAGAGAGTTTAAAGAAGGGCGCAGAGCTCATCGTCGAGAAGAAGTGCGTGGAATGTCACGGCGCTGAAGGCCGTGGCGACGGTAATGCGTTCAATCTGAAAGACGATTGGGGCTTTTCGATTCAGCCTGCCAATTGGCACAAGTGCTGGAACTTCAGGGGCAGCCGCCAGGATCCCTACAACGTCAAAAACATTTTCCGGACGTTTTCAACCGGAGTCAACGGCACGCCGATGCCTTCGTTCGCTGACAACAGCACGGTTGAAGAGCGATGGCACATTGCCAACTTCGTAAACTCGTTGTGCGAGCGCGAAGCTGACGGGAAGCCCCTTTCTATCGATCCGTTGGCGGACAAGCCGAAGATCAACTTCGTGGTGTCGTCAGGGGTGGTTGAGGGAGAGATTCCTGCAGATCCAGAGCATGAATTGTGGAAGAATCGGGCCAGACGGTATGTGGCAATGGGTGGTCAGATCACCCACAAGCCAAGAAACTTCGTGAATCGGATCGACGATATTTGGGTGAAGTCTCTCTACAACGACAAACATGTCGTATTCATGTTCCAGTGGGACGACCGGACGAAGAGCGTGGCCGAAGGGAAGTTGCCTTGGGCGCCGACATCCGTGAATGTCGATGTCAAAGAACAAGATCCGAAGACTGGCGAAGAGGGTTCGATTGCCTCGCATCAGAATAACTACACGGTGTACAACGATGCGATCGCGATGCAAACGGCCGTGAAGTGGAAAGAACTTCCGGCGCCGATTAAGCCACGGTATCTGTTCGGCAGCAATGAGCAGTTCCCTGTTGATATTGTGAAGTGGGAAGCTGATGGCTCACTCCGTGCCTTTGAAGGTACCGGATGGGACAAGGACTTCACCCAACGCGATACCTACGAAGAGAACATCAAGATTCTTCACTCAGAGTGGAAAAATGGACGTTGGACGGTCATCATTCAGCGTCCTTTGGGAAACAAGAAGGATCAGGATTACGACGAAGATACTTTCTTCGAAATGGGACAGTACATTCCCACGGTGTTCTTCGCTTGGGACGGCCACAATGGCGACGCAGGACGGAAGATGGCCGTTTCGGCCTTCTACTACACCTTCCTGGAGCCGCCGACGCCTCGCGAAGCCTACATCTATCCGGTTGTGATTGCCTTTGGTGTGGTCCTCCTCGAAGGGTGGGTCCTCACGAGACGATCGAACAAGCGGAAGGGAAAGACCCTCTAACGTTCATCTGAGCGAGAGCGTCTGGAAAAGCATGAGGGGGTGGGGGTAACCCACCCCCTCTTTCTTTTTGGCCGTCATTTTGAGGACATGATGGAGAGTGACGTAACTGCGTCCTCCTTGCCGGGGGGAAAAGCCGGAGAATGGGCGAAGATAAACGGTATCTCGTTGTGGGGGAGCAAACACTCCTTGAGCGAGGACTCGCCGTGCTTCGCTCAATCTTTCAGGAGGTAGTGGTCGTCATTGCGCAGGACAGTCCGGCACTCGATGTCGACGCGAGAATTGTTCGAGACCTGGTGCCGGATTGCGGCAGTCTTGGAGGGTTGTATACCGGGCTTACAGAGGCCACGACACCCTACATATTCGTGGTCGCCTGCGATATGCCATTTTTGGATCGGGCAGTTATTTCGCAGTTCACAAGTCGAAGAACGTCTACAGACATTGTCATGGCGAAACTCGCGGGCCGGTTACATCCAATGCACGCCTTGTATAGCAAACGGTGCCTGCCTGTTATTGAACAGATGGTTTTGGCACGACAGCTCAAGATCCAAGAGATCGTGTCGTGCGAGTCCCTCCGGGTTCAATATGTGACTGAGGCGGATCTGGTTGGCATCGATCCCTCCGGCCGTTCTTTCCAAAATGTGAATACACCTGCAGATCTTGAAGTCGCGCGGTCCTTGCTGGCACAGTCACCTCCCTCTGGACAGTAAGGCACATCGTGGCAAGAACGATCGTCATGATCCATCCCGGTGGCCTTGGCGATGTGCTTTTGGCTGTTCCTGCCATGACTCGATTGCGCATCCGATTTCCCAGCCATCGTCTGCTGCTCTGTGCCGGGGACCAAGTTGCAACGCTGCTGCTTGCATGTATGATTATCGATGCCTGGACCTCTGTGCAGGGACGTGCTTGCGCGGACCTATTTGCCGGTTCGGCTACGGGTCAGCTACAGACATGGCTGAAGGATTGTGATCTTGCCATTGGCTGGCTGGAGGATGCCGATGGCAGGTTGAGCGGGGTACTCAAGGCCGCTGGTGTCCGAGAGGTTATCGTGAGGTCTCCCTTCTCACTCATGATCCATGCGACACATCAACGCGATCGATTTCTTGAGGCGATCAATGAAGCACCGTATGACGGTGAGGGGCATGCATGGTTGACGGTGACGGAACCGCTTCTCTCTCTTGGGCAAGCCTGTCTTACAATGGCAGGTCTTTCGAGCGGTCAGTCTTTTGTCGTTATTCATCCGGGGAGTGGAAGTGCCCATAAGTGTGTGGGCCCGGAGATACTCGCGTCCGTCGTTGTCGCGCTTCAGCGCTCGGGGACGATTCCAGTGATTCTCGAGGGGCCGGCAGACCGGGAGCCAGTCGAGCGGCTCTTCCTGTCATGTCTACAACCGCCGGTTGTCTTGAAGGGCCTGGATGTTCTCACCGTTGCCGGGGTGCTGGCTCAAGCACGATTCTTTCTCGGGCAGGACTCTGGCGTGACACATATGGCAGGGTTACTAGGGGTGCGTACGGTGGCTCTCTTTGGTCCGACTGACCAGGCGCGTTGGGCTCCCTGTGGCGCCCATGTCACCATCGTGCAGGGGCCTCCTTGTCTCTGCCGGTCTTGGGGCGACGTCAGTCGCTGCGAGGAGCAACCCTGTCTCAAGATATCGCAGGACGATCTTGTGTCACTCTGCCTGGCACAGCTCAAAGAGGCTGTGGTCTGACAGAGAATCCCATCTGGCTGCCTTGTCACTAACCATCCCGTATGCTACAGTGACCAGTTCGTTTTCCCTTTCATTGCTAATGACTTAGGAGTTTTTATCTTGTCCAGCGGGGTCGTTCAGGAAAAGGTCACCAGCGCGCTCCTCGGAGCGCTCAATGGAGCCAAGCAGAAGGGCCAATTGAAGACGGAAGCCTGGCCTGAACTGAGTCTGGATGCTCCAAAACGGCCTGAATGGGGAGACTTAGCTTCAACGGTTGCGATGTCTCTTGCGGCGTCCGAGCAACGAGCGCCCCATGACATCGCCCAAATTATTATCGACAACCTCTCTCAGCGCGAACAACTCTTCGACCGGGTCGAAATTGCCAGACCCGGGTTCCTGAACCTCACGCTCAAGCCCTCGATCTGGCAAGAAGTGCTCAAAGAAATCGAGACGCAAGGATCAACCTACGGGCGAGCTGAATTGGGTGAGAGTCGTCGCGTCTTGGTGGAATATGTGAGCGCCAATCCGACTGGCCCGTTGCATGTGGGCCATGGGCGTGGCGCGGCAGTCGGGCAGGCGGTCGCGAATATGCTCAAGGCTGTCGGATATGACGTCGTGAGTGAGTACTATATCAACGACGCCGGCCGGCAGATGAAATTGCTGGGAACCTCCGTCTACGCCAGATACGAAGCATTGTCGAACCGTCCCGTTGAGTTTCCGGCGGAAGGATATCACGGGGCCTACATCACGGCTGTGGCCGAGCATGTGAAGCAACAGCTCGAGTCTGAGCTGACCGGACGTACGGCTGCAGAGGTTGAGGAACGTTGTCGCACGTTTGCCTATCAGGAGTTGCTGGGGCTGATTCGCGAGGATCTGAAGTATTTCGGGATCGAGTTCGAGTCCTGGTTCAGCGAGGCCTCCCTTGTAGATTCTGGTGCGGTGCAGCGAGTCTTGGATGAGTTGAAATCGCAGCAGTTCCTATTCGAGGAGGAAGGGGCCTGGTGGTTCCGATCCTCCGCATTCGGTGATGAGAAAGACCGTGTTGTCCGGAAACAGGACGGCGAGTACACCTACCTGGCGTCCGATATCGCCTACCATCAGGATAAGTTGCGGCGCGGATACGATCTCTTGATCGACGTCTGGGGCGCGGATCACCATGGCTACATTCCCCGCATGCAAGCGGTCGTGCAGGCCTATGGGCATCCGAAAGATCGTCTTCAGGTCGTGCTGGTCCAGATGGTAAGTCTGTTGCGTGGCGGGAGAAAAGTGGAAATGTCGAAGCGGGCCGGTGAGTTCATTACGATGCGGGAAGTCATCGATGAAGTCGGGGCTGACGCGGCCAAGTTCTTTTTCTTGATGCGCGATTCCAATTCACATCTCGACTTCGATTTGGAGCTGGCGAAGCAGCGGTCATCCGATAATCCCGTCTATTATGTGCAGTATGCTCATGCCAGAATCGCCAGCCTCTGGCGCGTCGCGGCTGCGCGCGGCATCGCCTGTCCTCTGCCAAGCGAGACGGATTTGACCGTGCTGACGGATCCGGATGAATTGGGGTTGATTCGCAAGCTCTCGGCGTATCCGTCAGTCCTCCAGGGCAGTGCCCTGGCCTACGAGCCTCACCGGATGACCTATTATCTTCAGCAGTTAGCCGGGTTGCTCCATACGTTTTACAACAAGCACCGGATTTTACCTCCCGCTGCGGATCGAGATCTCTTGGCCGTCACGCCAGAGGGATTGGTTCCTGTCGAGGGGGTGCCGAAAGAAGTGCTGGTTCCTGAGCGGACAGCAGCGAGATTGGCGCTGATGCGAGGCATCCAGCAAGTCTTGAAGAATGGACTCGGCGTACTCGGAGTTTCCGCACCGGATCAGATGTAGCGTGCACAAGGGACTATGAATTTTTCAGTGCTGCAGGAAGATCGTGAGACCAGTGCGCGGTTGGGGAGACTCAGCACCGCCCATGGTGCCATCGACACGCCGGCCTTCATGCCGGTTGGCACGTTGGGGCCGGTGAAAGGGATCGACCCCGCCGATCTCGAGCAGCTCGGCTTTGGCCTGATGCTGAATAACGCGTACCACCTCTATCTGCGGCCTGGACATAAGGTCGTGGCTGAGATGGGCGGATTACATCGCTTCACCGGGTGGCCCGGAGCGATCTTGACGGATAGCGGTGGATTCCAGATTTTCAGTCTAGCCAAATTGTGCAAAGTCTCGGACGAAGGCGTGAGTTTTCAGTCGCATCTCGATGGGTCCACGCATTTCATCACACCGGAGACGGCCATCGAGATCGAGGAAGCGCTGGGGGCCGATATCATGATGGCGTTCGATCATTGCGTGGCCTTGCCTGCTGAAAAAGAGGTGGTGCGGGATGCGGTGCGACGGACCACCTTTTGGGCGAAACGCTGTCAGGATAGTCGGCGTTGCACGGATCAAGCCCTCTTCGGAATTGTGCAAGGCGGTTTGGACGCAGAGCTCCGCGTCACTTCCGCGCGCGATCTCGTCGGGCTTGGCTTCGAGG
>JANYAJ010000308.1 GCA_025361385.1 Nitrospira sp. | reverse complement strand
AAGGATCCTCCTTACGGAGGAGAGGGTCATTCGGAGGCCGGTCCTAATCACCCAGACCTCCACCAGCAACCCTACGTATACGCAGCTTGCGTGCCTCAACAGAGAAACCAGGAAGAATGAACAGCAAATCCGCTCCAGTCCTTACGATTCGCACCAGACGGCTCTGTGAAGCGCGTCTCGTCAACCGAAGAACCTTCTATGAAACTAGACAGTCTCATCGTGCAGTAATTGCAAATGCAGTAAATTCAAATAGATGGACTGTCCAATCTATTGGACATCTGTTATGGAAATATGGGGCGGAAACGGGCAGGCACTAGAGCCTCTGCGAAGAGAAATGGGATATGAAAGGACGGATTGGCAACACAAGAAATGAGGCTTACTGGGTCAGCAGTAACTGGATCGAGAAGCACCAACAGGCGGGGACTGGACTGCAGTCGAAGGGGCCACCCTCCTCACGTCAGGCCTCACCCACTCCATAACTTCGGAGCTTGTTATAGAGGCTCGCCCGGCTGATCTTGAGGAGCTTGGCGGCCTGTGCACGATTATTCCCTGTTTGCTGAAGCGCTTGAAGAATCCTGGCATGCTCCGCCTGACGGGTCGCCCCGCGGGCAATGGTACGGAGGTCATGCTCTGCCGGGTTCGATCCCATTGCCACGATGTCCTTGCAATTCAACGTGGGACCAGTGGTCGTGACGACGGCCCGCTCTATGTAATGTTGAAGCTCCCGCACATTGCCAGGCCATGTGGCCTGGGTGAGCGCCTGCATCACATCCGGCGAGACCTGCCGGACTGGCTGCCGGTGGCGCTTGCAGGACGCCGCCACGAAGTGCTGCACCAGAAGCGGGATGTCTTCTCGCCGGTGACGGAGCGGAGGAAGAGACAACGGCAGCACCGCAAGCCGATAGTAGAGATCTTGCCGAAAGGTCTTGGACTTGACGAGCTCGACAAGATCCTTGTTCGTCGCCGACACCACCCGCACATCGATCTTGATCGGCTGATTTCCTCCGACCCGCTTGATCTCTCCCTCCTGAAGCACCCGCAGCAATTTGGATTGAAATGTCGCGGTCGTATCGGCGATTTCGTCCAGAAAGATCGTCCCACCATCCGCCTCTTCGAAGAGTCCACGTTTGGCCGCATGTGCGCCGGTGAAGGAGCCCTTCACATGGCCGAACAGCTCACTCTCCAACAGCGTTTCCGGCAACGAACCGCAATCGACGACGACGAACGGTTTGTCCCGTCGATAGCTGGTCTGGTGAATCGTTTTCGCCACCAGTTCCTTCCCGGTGCCGCTCTCCCCCTGGATCAACACAGTGGCGCAACTGTCCGCCACGAGCCGGATCATCTCGAGCACTTCTCGCATCGGCGCGCTTGAGCCGATCAACTCGCCCAGCTTCGCCCCCTGCTTCACGGCCGCATGCGCACCGCTCGTCTGCACCTCGGCTTTCGGCAAGGCCTTGAACAGCACCAATACCGATTCGACCTCGCCGCTACTTGAAACAAGCGGAAAGGCCTGATGCATCCCACAGGCCGTGCCATCCCCGCCGGAAGCACAGGCCACGGACCGAACCTCAGGCGATTCGTACATCTTGGTTGCCGGACAGGTGCCACAGGGATCGCTCCGGTGAGCAAAGGCCTGATAACACTTGGCTGAATGGCCCGACGACGTTGATGCGTCTTCAGACCATGCCGATTCGTTCGCGTAGATCACGTTGAAATCACGATCCAAGACCGCCACTCGATCGGAAAACCCACCGGCTAACTGCTTGATGGCTTCCAGTCGAGCCGCGAGGATGGGATCGGCTAGGAAGGGAACAGGCGAAGAGTCTCGTTGAGATCCGGCCATCTCACACCTCTCACAAGCTAAAGAATCTCTAGGGTACAAGGTCTTAGTCTATTGTTCCATTCAATGCCGGGCCTAAAAGACGCCGCACGGCCCCCTTGAGTTCGCTCAGGCGAACTGGCTTGTCGAAATAGGCCTCGACGCCGATGGCCAGAGCATCGGCTTTCGTCTTAGGGTCGCCAAACGACGTCAACAGCACAATCGGGACCCCGGGAGCAAAGGTCCTGAGCCTGGCAATATAATCTAACCCTCCTGCCGGCATACGGAGATCCGTGAGAATCAATGTCGGACGAGCATCCAGCACCGACCGAAGCGCCTCATCTCCATCAGCCGCTTCCCGGATAGAGACCCCCAGATCCCACAACTCATCGCACAACAGACTTCGCATGTCCTGATCGTCTTCGGCAATGAGTAGGACTACTGGCGTCCGTTCCTGCAACATCACGTACCCCCTCTGCCACTCGCCCCATTGGCTTGCGTAAAGGACAAGAGTTCACAACCTATGCCAGCTTGCCTCCGAGCAGTCGTAAAGCCATAGAGTCCGTAAGTGCGCTAATCCGTTTGAAATTATTATGGGATTACGCGATTCGTGGTGGAGAGCACGTTGGACCTGGTGAGAATTGGGACAGGCATCATCCCGCTCCTGTCGCAGATCGCTACAGAGAGGGCTCACCGACAATCAATTTCCTGAAGGAGTTAGGGGCCTATTGATAGAGAGGTACCAGCAGTCTGAGCCGGGTCAATAGGCAATCGGATCGTAAACGTCGTCCCCTTCTCGACCGCACTCACCAGGGTAATGGTCCCGCCATGTTCCTCGATGATGCCTTTCACCACCGTGAGACCCAGGCCGGTCCCCTTTCCAAAATCTTTGGTGGTAAAAAAAGGATCGAAGATTTTTGCGCGGATCTCCTCCGGCATGCCATGTCCGGTATCGGCAACCTCAAGGCGCACGTAGTCGCCTTCTCGCACGAGGCCCAGCCTGAGACGCCCTCCCTCCGGCATGGCATGGAGACTGTTCATCACGAGATTGATGACCACTTGGATGAGCTGGTCCTGATCGGCATGGACAAAAGGCAATGACGATTCAATCCTCGTGTCGACCGTGATGTGACTGCGGGCGATCCGTTCCTGGAACAATTCCAGGCTATCGTCCACGATCTTCGCAAGATCGACGGCCCGCCGCTCCGGCGCCCTCCGCCTGGCAAAGGCCAGGAGTTGGTTCATCACCTTGGTGATGCGCTCGACCTGCGTAATGATGGTGGTCAGGCCCTTCTTCATCCCGTCATCGGCCGCGCGTTGGAGCAGATATTCCGCACGCCCGAGGATCACGTTCATCGGCGTACCGATTTCATGCGCCATACCGGACGCCACTGTGCCCAACTCCGCCAACCGCTCAGCCCGTCGAAGTTGCACCTCCAGGCGTTTACGTTCTGAAATGTCCACGACCGACGCCACCACCCCCATCCCCTTGGCCGTCTGAATAGGCGTGAGTCCAATTTCCACCGCGAACTCGCTCCCGTCCTTCCGCAAAGCAAACAACTCGCGCTGCCCTCCCATCGACCGTGCTTGAGGAACCTTCATGAACCCGGCATGGTGCTGCCGATGATCGGATCGAAACGGCCCTGGAATAAGCATCTCGACCGACTGGCCGAGCAACTCGTCCCTCTCGTAGCCGAATTGACGGAGTGCGGACGCATTCATCATCATGATTGCTCCACTCCCATCAATGAGCAACATCCCATTGGGAGCGGCCTCCACAATGAGACGAAACTGCTGCTCGCTATCGAACGACTCTGGACTCACGCTGGCGTCTTCCCTTCGATCTCGCCCAGTTTGCGATAGAGCGTCTTGCGATCGATCCCAAGCACCTGGGCCGCCTGGTACTTATTGCCGCCGGTCTTTTCGAGGATCTTGAGAATGTATTCTTTTTCCACTTGGTCCAGCGG
>JANYAJ010000245.1 GCA_025361385.1 Nitrospira sp. | reverse complement strand
CTTCGATTTCCCCAGCCAGCAACACGGCCTCGGCGATCTCGCGCATCGACTTCCGCAGATCCATACTTTGCCGCTGAATGAGCTTGAAGGCCTCTTCTTCGGTCAGCTTCTTCGAGCGCATCAGGTAACCCTTTGCCCGCTCCATCAGCTTTCGAACTGCCAGGGCCTCCTGCATCTCAAAAGACTTCTCAATCAGGGTCGTATGCTCGATGGCGATGGCGGCTTGATTGGCGATAGCCTGGAGCAGCTTCACCTCTTCGCTGGTAAACATGTGCGGGACAGACGTATAGCTATTGATCACACCCACCGCCTTCTCTCGCACCATCATGGGCACCGAGACCATGGAGCACAACCCTTCCTTCTTGGCCATGTCCGGATACATATAGTCCTGCTCTTTGGTGACATCAGCCACGATAATCGGCCGACGGTCTTTCACCGCACGACCGCTGATGCTCTGACCGATCTTGAGATTCGGCTTGCGGCGATATTGCTCACTGAGGCTTTGTGTCGCCTCGATCCGTAACTCTCCGCTGGTTTCGTCCAACAACATGATCGAGCAGATCTTGGAACTCATCATTTGGGCGGTCATAGTCACCAGAAGCTGCAACACGTCTTCGATCAATCGATTGGAAGCCACCGTTTCGGAAACCAGCGACAATGTTTCCACTTGGAGGGCTTTGCGTTTCATCTGATCGTAGAGCCGCGCGTTCTCGATCGCACCTCCGACCTGATTAGCGATGGTCGAGAGCAGCGCGATCTCATTGGGCCGATAGCGTTTCGGACGCTTATGCTGGACATTGATCACACCGACCACTTCCTTCTTCGCCATGATCGGCACGGAGACGAAGGCTTGATGGCGGTCTTCCGGAAGGTTGTGGAAAAACTTGAACCGTGAGTCGTCGCTTGCGTTGCTCGGAATCACGACGCGCGTTCGTTCCTGCGCGACCCACCCGGTAATACCCTCTCCCAACCCGATCGTAATGCGGCCAATCAATTTCGGATGAGGGTTTTTTGAGGCTCTTAGAATAAGCTCATTCTGGCCGTCTGACAGGAGATACAGGAGGCAGGCGTCCGCCTTGGTGACTTCGACGACTACTTCGACGATATGTTTGAGAACCGCTTCCAGATCCAGTTGGTTGCTAATTGAGTCGGAAATACGATGGAGCACATCGACTTCGCGTGTTTTCTCTCTCAAGGCCTGTTGGAGCTGAGACAAGGATAGAGTGCGTGCGGTCGTCATGATGGATCTACCTTCGTGCTGAAGATTTTCGGCGGGCCGAGCTCTTGTCTGACTGGCGACCACTCGCTAATCGACTCCCACGACCATGCTTTGCTTGAAACCACTCGGCGCAGACCTGCTGCTCGATCGGACGAATGACCACCTCGCCAATCCGCACCGGCCATACCCCGATGACTTGCCCTCCAACCACTTTCTTGTCATGTTGCATGGCGCTCCAGATAGACTTGAAGGAGGTCGCTTTCACCTGTTCGGACAACCCGGCCCGCTGCACGAGACGCCTAATCCGTTCAACCACCTCATCCCCGCAGAGGCCCATATGACGAGCCAAGTCTGACTCCTGCACCAACCCAACCCCAACCGCTTCACCATGAATCAATCCACGATAGCCGCCAAGTGACTCCAGTGCATGTCCAATCGTGTGGCCATAATTGAGAATGCGCCGGCGATCCGATTCTCGCTCGTCCGCTGCGACCACCTGCGCTTTGATCTCGCACGATCGTTTAATGACATGGATAACAGGCGCCTCTTTCAGCTTCAACAATGCGGGAATTTCATGTTCCAGAAACGAGAAGAACTTTTCATCGGCGATAATGCCGTATTTGATGACTTCCGCTAGGCCGGCAACCCACTCGCGGCGTGGTAAGGTACGCAGTGTGAGTGGGTCGATCAGGACGGCCCGCGGTTGGTAAAAGGCCCCGATGAGATTTTTGCCCAGCCGGTGGTCCACGCCGGTCTTACCCCCGACACTGGAATCGACTTGCGCCACAAGCGTCGTCGGCACCTGGACGAACGGGATTCCTCGTTGATAAATCGCAGCAGCAAATCCGGTGATATCACCGACTACCCCACCACCGAGCGCCAGCAGCAGAGACTGCCGTTCGAACTTGTGTTTGGCTAACACATCAAGGATCTTGCTGATGGTACCAAGCGTTTTCGTTGGCTCTCCTGGCGATAAGATAATCGGAGTGGGATCGTACCCGGCCTTGCGAAGCGAACGGAGCGTCCCTTGAAGATAATGGGTTGCGACATGCCGATCTGTCACAACCCCTATCTTTGGAGAGGGCGTAAAGCCCCTAATCCTGTCACCCACCGTGGCAAGTAGCCCTGGCTGGAGCACAATGTCGTAACTCCGCTCCCCCAAGACCACCGGTACGATCTGTTCTACTCCCTTAGGCATGCTCTAACGCATTCTCCCCTACCTCAACATACCAGTCGCCGATCCAATCCCTTGAAAATAAACGGGCGTGGACTCAATGCACATTTCAACTGCAGGAATGATGAACTGCGAGGGCTGAATTCGAGGGGATGGTATCACAACGGTGTAAAAACTAGAAGATTGCCACCGGCTTTGGCTATAGCAGAAGCGATG
>JANYAJ010000239.1 GCA_025361385.1 Nitrospira sp. | reverse complement strand
CTCAACGGAGTGTGGGGAGGCTAGGCTAGAGACCCATATGTAGTTTTCTTGAGCGAAAAACCACGTAGCTCAGCAAGAAAATCTGAGCCAAATCGTGCAAAAATGACGCAGTAGACGGATTTGGTGTGCTATTCCTGCACTACGGCCTGAGGTTCGGTATTGACTTCCTGGTCTGGTCGGCCGATTCCCAACGTGTCCATGCGGTATTTCAGCATCCGGCGGCTGATTCCGAGCAGGTTGGCGGCATGAGTTTGGACATAACCTGTTCGTTTCAGGGCGTCTAAGATAATTTCACGCTCGAATTCCATGACGGCTTTTTCGAGCGATAGTCGCCCTGCGAGGGTGTCATCGCGCAGTGAGGTTGAGCGAGTGTCGTTCTTCAGGATGGTCGGGAGATGTTCGGGGGTGATGATGTCCGACCCCTTGGACCAAATGAATGCCTGCTCGATGATGTTCTCCATTTCCCGCACATTGCCAGGCCAGGGATAGCGGGAGAGAAGATCGACGGCATCTTTGGAAAATTCTTGAGGCGGCCGGTTTTCTTCCTCAATGCGCTTTGCCAGAAAATGTTTGGCGAGGAGGGGGACGTCTTCACCGCGTTCCCGGAGCGGGGGCAAATACAGCGCAATGACGTTGATGCGGTAGTAGAGGTCTTCGCGGAATTGCCCTTTGCGAACGAGCTCTTCGAGATTCTTGTTCGTCGCGGTGACGATGCGCACATCCACCTTGATGGATTGCACTCCGCCGACTCTGGTGAATTCTCGTTCTTGCAAGACGCGCAGCAGCTTGGCTTGTGTCATGGCGCTGAGGTCGCCGATCTCGTCGAGGAAGAGCGTGCCGGTATTTGCGAGTTCAAATTGTCCGACTCGACGGGCCGTGGCATCCGTGAACGAGCCTTTCTCATGGCCGAATAATTCACTCTCGATGAGTGTTTCAGGAAGGGCGGCACAATTGAGTGCGATGAAGGGGCGTTCGCGCCTGCCGCTATTGTAATGGAGGGCCTTCGCGACCAGTTCTTTTCCTGTGCCGCTCTCGCCTGTGATCAACACGGTGGTGCGGCTGTCGGCGACTTGTTCGATCTTGGTGTAGATGTCTTGCATCGACGGACTCTTGCCGATCAGATTATGAAAGGCATAGCGTCGAACGACTTGCGCACGGAGCTGTTTCACCTCCCGTTGGAGTTCCTGATCCTTGAGCGCGCGGTCGACAATGATGCGGAGTTCTTCCACGTCGAAGGGCTTCGAGAGATAATCGGCTGCGCCGAACTTCATGGCGTCGACGGCGGTTTTGACCGATTTTGTTCCTGTCAGCATGATGACCGGCGCCGTTCGATCTTCGGCGCGTATGGTTTGGAGTACCGACAGCCCGTCGGTACCAGGCAGGATGACGTCGAGGAGTACCAGATGGGGAGCTTCCTTGCGAAATAGCTCGAGGCCTTCTTGGGCGTCTGCGGCTTGGATCGTTTCGTAGGCTGGCTCCAGTACCGCTTTCAATGAGGCCCGAACCCTGGCCTCATCATCGATCAACAGGATTCGCTTTTTCATGCTGGTGTCCATAGGGTGTTGGCGATTATGCGGGCAAAGCCGGTAGGCTCACGAAAAACGTGGTGCCGATACCGACCGCACTCTTCACCCGGATCTCGCCGTGATGTTCTTGAATAATTTGATGGACAATCGTCAAACCGAGTCCCGTTCCTTCGTGTTCTCCGCTCTCGTGTTTGGTCGTGAAAAATGGGTCGAAAATGTGTTCGAGATTCGTTTCTTGGATTCCCTCACCGGTATCCTCGATTTCGATGTGGACCCAGACTTTCCCTCCCGGCTTCACCACTGTGCGTGTTTGAACACGTAACCGCCCACCCGCCCCCGCCATCGAGTCTATGGCATTGAGGAGGAGATTGAGCAGGACCTGCTTGATTTGCTGTCGGTCCAGCATGACACGGGGCAGGTCGGACGCCAACTCTTTTTCAATCTTGATCCCATGGCTGTCTGCCTTGATATCGCCGCTTGCGATCGGATGACGTGCTCCACCGGCTCAGCGAACTCTTCGTG
>JANYAJ010000317.1 GCA_025361385.1 Nitrospira sp. | reverse complement strand
TGTTTCGACTATGTGGTCCATGTGGCCCGTCTCATGTGCTTGGTTGAAGCAGGCAAACCACTCAAGCCGCTGCGTTCAATTAAGTGGAGCCGGCATCTCGCCGGTATTTACTTGGACTCATAGCCATCGCACCAGGTGCGGGCGTCATTCTGAAGAAAAGTGGCGTGTACGGCCTGGGGCCCATCGAGGAGCGCCTGATGGAGTGGTAGTGCTGTCGATCCGGAGATCCGAGTTGGTTGGCGCTTCGTAGGGGGATTGAAGTCCAAAGGAAGGTGAGCGATTCGTCCAACTGGCTCTTCAGATAGCGTCCTTTCTTGTTTCGCTCCATGCAGATCGTGAGGAGGCATTCCACGGAAACCTCGAATCGATCGACGTGTCGCATCACCGGCGTCTGAAGACAGGTGTCCCGACATGAGTCTCCTCGACAACCCCTGCTGAGAATGGAGTCTTGTGCGTAGTGAGGCCATCGGCCGCATCGGACGGAAGTCTCGGCATCGTGCGCGCACGAGATCTTACCCCACACGCCGTACTCAACGAGTCCGCAAACAGAGCAGGGGAACGGTCTTGCCGCATCATGTGCTCGACAAACCCGTCAAGGAGAGAGAAATTCTCCGGTGTCATGCCCTGCATATTCCATATGGACATATTGCGCGGAAAAGATTGCCGATTCGCATGGACAAATTCGTGGGGGTGGCAATAGAACACCAGCCGTGAAGCGCGTCTGAAAATCCGGCGGACCATCCACTTCATCACCGGCAGGCCGAGCACCCTGAGCGTGGCCATATTGATGGGGAACAGGAACGCTGAGGGGGCCATTTCAATGATCGAGCTGTGTCCAGGTACGCGAAGGTGGCTTGATGAAAGACGATACGGCTCACTCGGAGCACGAAAGTATTTGAGGTAATGCACCCGCCCAAAGCCGCAATCGAATCGCCGTGCCGGAACAGATGAATCGTAGCGGTATCCCTCGTCTTCGAGCGCACGCAAGGTCGTTTCGCTGATCCACAAGCTCGGTGCGCGAAAGACGACGGGACGAACCCCTGAGGCGTTTTCCACGGCTTCCGTGGCCCTTCGGATCCAATCTCGTTGCTGGGTATAACTGGCTGACCTGAAATCCTCGTCGTGCTCGAGACTTCCGTGTTCCCACCCATGCGTGCCGAGTTCGTGCCCTCGCCGCCGGCATTCTCCGAACAGGTCCGGATGGGTTTCCGCAAACCGCCCGGCCACAAAAATCGTGGCCTTCATCTTCCATCGATCGCAGAAATCCAATAACCCTTCCAGCCCGACTTCGGACCCGGGGACCCAGTCCACATCGATGGTGAAGTGCCACGGCTGGCAGAACCGTTCGCGCAGGGGGTGGAGATGTAGCGATCCATCTGGCGGCTCAGAAGGAACTCGTGCCTGAGTCCAGTGGATTGGTTGTTTTTCCAGTACTTGAACCTTCTTGTGCATGTCGGTTTTCGGTATATCTGACGTGTGCTTCGCCTTCGTGTTCATTGTATTCATCTTGGCTTGCATCGTATCCACCTCAGGGTGCCTTCGTTCAGATGTGCGCGTGCTCCTTCGTCTGATCTTCCTTGACCCTCTCTGCTGCCTTCGTGGATTCCCGCCCGACGTCCTCGGCGGACATCAGACATGTCTGCCGCCGACTACGCCGGCAGACGAGGAGGATCTCATCCACGTTCGCGACGTCGACCAGACCCGAGGTCCAGGCAAGGCGCGGCTGTAAGAATAGCCCGAGAGGGAGAAAGAGCCCATTATACCAACGCATGGCCTGAGCCCGTTTGTGAGTCATGCCCCACACGGCGAAGTCCAGGAGCCAGCCGCTCCGGGGTTGCATGCCGAACACAACGCTTTGCTCGAGCACGAAGGCATGTTCTCCGAGGATGGCCAGAAGCTCGTCGGGGCCATAGCGTCGAACGTGACCGACGAGGGTGTCGAAGCCTGTCCAGCGGTCTGGATGCAAGGGTACCGAGAAGATGATCGTCGCATCGTCCTTCGCCACCCGACTGAGCTCGCGGAAGGCCTGCCAGTCATTCTCGATGTGTTCGACGATGTCGAAGGCACAGACGAGGTCAACGCTGCAATCGGGAAAAGGCAAGGCGGTAATTTCGCCGAGCATCACGTGCCCGCCGCAGGCCTTCAGACCGGAGAGCGCCGACCGGCTGATGTCGACAAATGACGTACCCAGGATGGGGAGTCTCGGGCGGAGGCCCGGACCGATTTCGAGCCTCGCCGGTGCCGAGGCGGCGAGCGCGGAGAGCAGCGGCCAGGTGTTGAAGCGGTGCGGCAGCACGACATGGCTTCCTGCCCAGAGTCCGTCGTAGAAGTCCTGGTTAACGGTCGCAACGGTCGGACGCGTCGCTTCCTGCACCGGGCTGATCGGCGGCGGGCCACCACCGGCAGAGCCGACGGTCTCCGCACTACCATGTTGACTATGTCTAGGCTCTCTTGAAGCGATCCGACTCATGTTGGGACACCATAGGTTCGTGGAGACGGCCAGGATGTTGCGACACCGTTCGGTTCACGTCAATGCACGATTCTTGACCCAGGACGCCTTCGATTTCCAGCAATAACTCGCGTCGGCACATCTCTCCTTGAAGGTACAGAACCTGAGCATGGGATGGTAGCCTGCTTTGGAGGACGTTGCGGATCACCGAAACATGTTCCGGGTGTCGGACATACATCTTGAAGAGGGCCTGCCTGGACCACTGTCCGCGAGTGATTTCATGACGCCACTCTGCCTGTGCGATTAGTGCATTCAGGTTGTGGAGTATTTCAAGCGTCTGGTTGTGAGGCTCGCCGATGTGAGCACTGATATGACCGATCACGCTTGCCGTACCGGCGATGAGCAGATTGGCCCCGGAGACGGAGGGTCGGAGGGTGGCTCTCGCGAACGACGGGCTGCGCGGGCCGTAGACAGAAGGATACTCGTACGCGCGCACCTGGCGTGGATTTTCGACATGCGTTCCTGGAAGTCTGGCTGCCAGAAAGTGGATGTTCAACGGACCGGACAATGTCCCAATGGCAGTTCCCGCAGGCAGGGTGCGAGGGAAGCCCGAAAGGCCCTCGGCCAAGGCCTGGTATCGGCCGGCGCAAAACCGCCGGTATCGTTCCAGCCCGTCGGACTCACGGTTGATATGGGGAAAGTAATTCCACATCCGCAACAGGTGAGGGTAGCCCAGGGCACGGGCCTGGACGAGCAGGCGTCGATAGGCGTTGTAGGTCACGGTATCCAACTGCGTACCCGCGTGTTCTTCAACGTGCAACGCGCCAAAGAGCACCTCATCGTTCAAGGCGCAGTGGATGTCCTCCGCCTGATAATAGGTGACTGGCTGGGTACTCGTCCATATTTCGGCCAACGGAGGCCCGTTGAATTGCGGCAGATCGAGGCAGACAACCGGGCAGTCAGCCGAGCCACGGGGCTTTCGATCATGACGGACGATACCCAGAACGCGAGACGGCGAGGCCTTCAGAAGTATGTCGAGCCGAGGCGTCTCCACATACTCTGTGCGGAACGCATGCGCGGTGGTTACTGGAACAGATGAAGTGGATGTGACCGGTGGCCATTCCACACCTCGTTCCTCCACGCACTGGTTTAATTTGGCTCGGCTCACATTCTGATCTCCACTTGCGGGCGACAGGGTAGGAAGGCCGACGAATTCACCTGGCTCCTCTTGCCCCCGGTCGCCTCTCAGAAGATATTCATCTGGGTTCGTCGGTATCGAGTGAGAAAGCTGTCTCACGTTGGAGGAGAATACCTCCCTCGCAGGTCATGAACCCTCTCGGGAGATATCCTTGAAACCAGGGCTCCTTAGGTAGCGCTCTTCGACTACGGAAGCAGCGCGTCTCCCGCAACGTTCGTGTAGACCGGGGTGAAAATGAACCCCAGGACCGGGATGAGATACCACATAACCGACGTGTCAGATTGTACGATCCGCACCTTCGTGGCGCCGACTTTTTTCGCCTCATCGGCGAAACTCTGGACGGTCGCGTTGAGCGTGGCGTCTCCCACG
>JANYAJ010000108.1 GCA_025361385.1 Nitrospira sp. | reverse complement strand
CTGGCGGTCCTCCTGACTCATGGGCGATAGCGCACCTTGGTGACGTATCTGATTGCAGAGAGGCATGAGCGATTCCGGCGCGCCCTTCACGAAGGCCACGAGCCGGCCCTCACGCCAATGGAGGGTGGACATGCGCTTCCGGTCCGCGTCGAACGGGAGTTCGCCCATCCGGGGTAACGGTTCATGGTGAAGAAGCCCGTGATCCTGCGCGAACTCGACCAGCGCCACTTCGGTCGGATCGCCCGTCACGGTGGGACGGCTGTCGGTCCGCCGCGAGCGCTTGGCATTGTGGCAGTGGATGATCGCATCGAAGAGCGGCGCATACTCCTCGGCCTCGACCGCGTTGGTGACGCGCCCCGCGATCACCAGACAACTTTCCTGCACCTCGACTTCGAGATGGTCCATATAGAAACGAGCCACGCGCATCCGGTTCTCAGTCAGCGTTCCGGTCTTATCGGTGCAGATGACGGTGGTGCAACCCAAGGTTTCAACGGAGGTCAGTTGCTTGATGAGGGCGTGGCGTTTGGCCATGCGCTGGCTGCCTAACGCCAAGGCCAGGGTTACAGTGGGGAGTAGTCCTTCCGGCACGTTCGCGACGATGATGCCGATTCCGAAGATTGCGCTGACCCAGAAGCCCAAGCCCATGGAGACCCCGATAACGAAAAAGACCATGCCCATGGCGACCGAGAGCAGCGCGACGACATGGGTCACCTTCGCGATCTCTTTCTGCAGCGGGCTGAGGTCTGTCTCTACGCTTGAGGAGAGGCGGGCGATCTTGCCGAATTCCGTCTGCATGCCGGTCGCGAACACCACCGCCCGGCCTCTGCCGGAGAGCACGGGGGTGCCGGCGAAGACGAGATTGGGAATGTCGAGGAGGTGTCCATCGGTGATCGGCTCTGCGGTCCGCCGCTTCGGTTGGGATTCGCCGGTGAGAGAAGAGAGGTCGACCAGCATGTCGGCTGCTTCGATGAGCCGGGCGTCGGCAGGGATCTGTTCTCCCTCCTCGATCAAGAGCACGTCACCCGGCACGATCTCGCTCCGTGGGACCTCGTGGGGCTGGTTGCTTCGCAGCACCCATGCCTTGGCAGGAAGGAGGCGATGGAGGGCATGTACCGCGCGCTCCGCTTTATATTCCTGAAAAAAGGCAAAGACGGCGTTGATAACGATGACACCGAGGATCGCCCACCCAAGCGTGAGCATACCTTCGCCGGGCTTCATGAATTCTGCCGTGAAGGCCAGGGCGGCGGCGATCCAGAGCAACAGGGCCAGGAAGTGGGTGAATTGGCGGAAGAACCCTCGAATCAATGAATAACGGCTCGGTTCCTCCAGAACGTTGGGGCCATATGTACTGAGCCGCTGCTGTATTTCTTCGGGCGACAAGCCGCCTGCCCTGCTGTCCAGGTGCGTGAAGACTCCACCAACCGTCAGGTGGTGGAGCGGTGGCTTGTCGGAGTCAGCCACGCGTACCTCGCACGATCAACACGGAGCAAGGGGCATGTCTCAGGAGGCTTTCCGAGACGCTGCCTAGATGGAGCCGTTCGCTCTTGGTGAGGTCGCGTGACCCGATCACCAGGAGGTCGGCATGCGTCGTTCCTATCTGTTTGACGATGGTGTCGACGACGTGGTCCATCTGCACGTCCGTCTCGACGGCGAAGCCTTCTTTCAGGAACTCACCTCGCAATGCTGTGACCAGTTTCATCGCTCGTTCGAGGACCGGTCTCTCCAGTTCGGCGACTTGGCCTTTGGATAAATAGCGAACCGCCAAGTCGGTCACCGGTCTCTCGGCCGAGGAGAGGATGGTGGTCGTCGCGGAATCCGGAAGCAGATGGGATCGAAAAAACCGAGCGGCGGCCCGGGAGTGCTTCGAGTCATCGACCGCGAGGGTTATCCGCCGCAATTGCGGGATCGGCTGTTTCACGACGAAGACGGAACAGCGGGCGATCGAGGCGACTTGCCGGGAGATGCTTCCCAGTAAGAATCCTCGAATGTCGCTCAACCCGCGGGATCCGATGAGGATGAGATCGGCCTTCACACGCCGCGCCTGTCGCACGATCGTTTGGGCAAGAGGGCCATGGGCTAAGGTGCGGTGGAATGTGGTGCGAGGGCCGGTCGCGGCCTGTCCGAGGGCGACTCGAGCCGATCGCTCCGCTTCGCGGAGCAGGATGCCACCGGCCTTCTCCATCGCGGTCAGGGCGCGCTTCTCTGCCGTGGGATTCCTGCCTCTGCCCGCTTGGAGGGCCGACGGATCGACCACGTGAAGCAGCGTGACCTCCTCCGGCTCACGACCGGCGAGCGCTTCAAGTGCTTGTACCCCCCATTGTGAGTATTCAGACCCATCCACGGCACAAAGAATACGCATGACAGACTCCCTTCCTCGATCACGACAACGATACGCGAACAGCTTCGGGTATCAGTTCTGCATTGCATGTGCCCGCGACACGTGATGGATCCTATGCGAGACGCCCTAAGATTCTCATGGTTTCTGGAGAGAGAGGGCCTGTCCGGGCCATGGCCTGCGGCGTTTCGCTGCAGTACCGCATGGATGACTGTGGTGATTGGCGTCAGTTCTGAAGAACCAGAAACGGATCAGCGTGGGAAGAGATGATCCGGCATGCGAGAAATTGGAAGTCTGTCCGGTGCAGGGGGCTGGCACTTACATTGCGTGGCCTGATTGCTAGAAGCGAGAGGAGGGGCCTATGAGACAGATTTTCATTCCAGCGTTTGTGTTGTTGAGCAGCCTTTGTGTGGGCATGAGCTTCGCCGACGGCCCGGTTCCACGAATGGGGGAGTCCGGCGAGTTCCTTGAGTTGGAGTTTCAAGTGAATGGTCAGCGGTCCAAAGGCTCGCTTCCGCTCTACCGGGCAGAAGCGGTTCGCTATTTCAGCGCTGGAGTAGGGATCGAGGAACGTAGCGCCGAGTATCCTCCGTTCTCGCTGAAGCTCGTGTTCACTGCGGGAGGAAAGCCCTTTCTGGCCGGAGTCGCGGTCACCATTCAGCCGGCGCAAGGCGGCCCTGCGATCAACATCCCCCCTGACCATGTGAACGGACCATGGTTGTTCGTCGATCTTCCATCCGGCACCTATCACATAACGGCAATCCACGCGGCCCGGACGCAGGGTTTCAAGGGGATCAAGTTGGAAGCAGGGAAAACGAAGACGGTGCATCTCCGCTGGTCTGAGGATCGGGTGAGCGCGGCACCGTCCGGAGTAGCTGTCGGTCAATGAGCCATGAGCAGACTGTTGAAAACGTCCGCCAGCTGGGAAACGCTGAACGATGAGTGATGAACTGTGAGCGAAAAGCGATGCTCACTTCAGCGTTCAGTCGCTCGCTCGCTGTGGCCTTGCTGGACGGCCTTTTTGAACAGCCTGCAGGGTGCCATTGTCTTTATTCGGTGCAGTTGAGGTTCCACGTACGTTGATTATGTCTATCATTGTGCCTTGGTCGTTCTGGCGCAGGGTGATTGTCGTAACGGTGATGACGGTCATGGTTCTTCCTGCAATCTCACAAGCCGAATCTTCCAGGAAGTATCGCGGGCCCTGCGAGATCCATTACCCCAGTGATGCCACGCTGGAGTGGGACTGCCGTGTCATTTTGCCAGGCGAATCGCTGGAAACGATATTTGGCGAGTACTGGGATGAGGGTGCACGATTCAATCGGATCGATCGGCGGCACGCACAGGCTGGGCGCTCAATCAAAGTGCCGAGGCGGGTCGAGGATTTGGCACAGTTTACGCCGTTACCGCTCGTTTATCCGCCGGGAGAGCTGGACGAGCAATTCATTCTGATCGATCTGACCGAGCAGTTCCTCGGAGCCTATGAATTTGGAGCTCTTCGTTTCTCGACCCCCATCGCATCCGGGAACGGACTCAACCCCACGCCGACGGGGGAGTTCCGTCTGACCGCGGCCCATCTGCAACATCAATCCAACCTCTATACGATCGAAGGAAGGGATCGGCCGTACCCGATGAACTATGCACTCCGGTTTCATGTGAATCGGGATGGTGTGTCCTATTGGATTCATGGACGGGACATGCCGGGCTATCCGGCCTCGCACGGCTGCATCGGCCTCTACGATGAGACGATGCAGAAGGAACAGTATGGGCTGCCGAAGGACCCTGAACTAGTCGATGCACAGAAGCTGTATCTCTGGGTTGTAGGTGAGGAGTCGGAGGGTGAGGGCGTCATGGTCCTTCGGCATGGTCCTCGGCTTCACATCATCGGTCAGGCTCCAGGCAGCGGACGGTAACCCACATTTTCTGAACCGGAATGAGGGTGAGGCTCAGGTTGAGCGGTGAGCAATCTGCCTCCGTTGTTCTCACCCTGAACCTCAGTCTGAACCTTCTACTTGTGGCGTGCGGCCTTCTTTGCCGCGACACAGGGCGCGGGACGATTGAGATCGGACGGCAGCTTCGTCTGCTCGTCGATACAGGCCGTATCGAGCTGGGCTTGCGTCAAGCCTGACACCAAAGACAGGTTGGCTCCATGCAAGGTCGCCCGGTGGAGATCTGCCGCGTCGAGTCGCGCGCCGCTGAGGTCGGCTCCGGAGAACGTGGCGCCTTGGAGGTTCGCTTCTTGGAGATTGGCCTCCAAGAGCATGGCATGGCTGAAATTGGAATCTCTTAGGTCTGCGGAGACGAGATTGGCCGATTCCATCGCCGCCTCATTGAATTGTGCGTGATGAAACTGGGATTTCGGGGCGTAGATCTCGCTGAGGTCCGCTTTCGTAAAGATGGTGCCGGTCCCTCTGGCGCCGATCAGGACCGCGCGCGAGAGAATGGCCTCCCGGAAGTCCGCCTGGTCTAGGATAGCCTTATAGAGAATCGCCATCCGAAGTGTGCCCGACTGTACCTTCGCCTTGATCAATTGCGCGCCTTCTAAATTCGCTCCTTCCAGATCGGCCTTCTGCAAGCCGGCCGAACGGAGGTTGGCGTATCGCAAGTCCGTCCCGCGGAGGATGGCTTCACGCAGGTTGGCCCCCACAAGGCTGGTATCGTCGAGGTAGGCGCTTTCTAAGTCTGCTTCCACCATCAGGGCTCCATCGAGCCTGGCCCCGTCGAGGAGTGCGCCTTGCAGATTGGCCTGATGAAGGTTGGCGTGGGTCATGACGGTATGACGAAGGTCGGCCCCCATTAGGTCGGTCCCTGCCAAGATGGCACGGGAAAGGTTGGCGCC
>JANYAJ010000054.1 GCA_025361385.1 Nitrospira sp. | reverse complement strand
ACCAGGCGGGATCTACTACGTCGTGGTAATGGCAGCCGTGGAGTTTTGGAAGCATGTCGCCCAGGGCCTGTTGCAGTTCCTTCTCCGTGTAGGCACGCACGGGGAAGGGCTTGCTCATGGCCTGGCAGAATCGCTGAATGGTATAGGCCGCGCCGGTGCAGAGCACTTTGGTATCAGGCTTCATGGCGAGGAACTGCGGCAGTGAGAGGTAGCGTTCCTGGAATCCCAGCCAGCGTACGGCTTGCCGCAAGTGGCTGTATTGGACTTCGTATTCCGTATGGCCCGGCAGCTTGACCGGTGCCGGCCAGCCCTCTTCGATCCCGAATTCGGTGAGAAAGGCCCTGCCGCCCGGTTTCAACACTCGCCAGAGCTCCGCCACAAATCGAAAGGGGCCGAGGTTGAAGATGACGTCTTCCGGCAGGTCCGGACCCAGCGGCAGCCTTGTGCGTCTGATCCAATCTAACGCCTCTTGATGCTGCGGCGTCTCGCCCGTTCCCTCTTGGAGTTCTTTTCTGGTCAACTTCACCGGCGTCATGTCGGCCATGTTCTCGTTGTCGATGACGAGGTCGACGGAGTTGTCTTTGAAGGGCAGCCATTCGCCGTTGGCACGGGTCCCGATGCCGCCCCAGCCTCCGGCCTTGGCGCGGGTGACTTGCAGCTTGAGGAAAGGCTGGGTGATGTCGAGGGAGATGTAGCGGATGGTCTGTTTCTCAAACGGCAGCAGTTCCTTGCCCAACTCACGGGCGAGGTACCCGAGTCCGCCGCCCACTTCCACGATGACGCGAGGTTTGGGATTGAACCATCCCAGCTTCCGCAATTGCTTCATGAGGAGCCGACCATAGGTCAAGCCGTTGAGTGTCTCGTTCGGCTCCCGGAAGAGGTGCGACACGGTGGTTTCGATGAGGTCGAAGTGGCCATCGTCTTCGCCGCTGTCGGAGAGTTCATGGTGATGGAAATCTTCAAGGTGCTCTTCTCCCTCGAATCCTTTCTGTCCTGACCAGCCCTCCCTGATTTCTTGGAGGAGCAGGTCCCACTTGGCCTTGTGGCGGTGGCCGCCAGGAGGTTCGGTGCCGAAGTAGCACAGCGAGTAGGTGGGCAGGGACCAATGTTCCAGATGCCATTGTCCCGGCTGTCCGTCCGGTCCGCAGACCTTCGTCCCGTACTTTTCCACCAATGCGCCAACGGACGTATGACCGTTCATCGCCTGGAGCATCTCCAGGCCGGTACGATTCAGACGCACGATCGGGAGGTTGTCATCGAGGGGGGCGAACCACCATTCGTCTTCGCCGTGCTGATAGGCGATGAGATCGGGGATGTGCCAGGCCAGGAGACTGAGTATCTCTCCGGTGAGGCTGAGCGGTTGATGCGCGGCGACAGCTGGTTTCATGTTTAGCAGGATGCTGAAAAAGACCGCCAGCGGCGTTCTCGCTTCACGAAAAGGCTCAACGTACCACAAGGGTACGCCTCGCCTCTTCGCTCGCGGCGGCCTTGCTGGATGGCCTTGTTGAGCATCCTGAAGTTATTGGAGTTTCTATGCATGCGAAACATTTGAGCTGTACTTTTTTCTTTCACAGAGTTTTCCGCAGCCTGTTGGATAACCTGTGTGAGCGCCGCAGCCTACACGACGGGCCAGGATTCTCGCAAGGCCTTACAAATCGTGAAGCGTGAAGCGTTTCCGGGGTTTAACGAGATACGAATGACGAGTGACGAACGATGAGCTTTATAGCTGCGAGGGGTGCTGGGGGCCGTCGGTGACGGTGATGACTCCACGCATGATGGGATGAATGCGACAGAGGTAGGGGTAACGGCCAGGAGCGAGTCCGGGGAGTGTAAAGGTGCCGTTCGGAAGCATGAGGCCGGAGTCGAAGGCGCAGTGATCGCCGTCCTCCAAACAGCCGGTATGGGTGACGGTATGTTCCGTTGCGGTGGGATTTTCCCACTGGATGGGAGATCCCGTCGAGACGGTGACGGACTTCGGCACAAAGTAGGGGGAACTACTTTCGATAATGATGGCAGTGTAAGGGGGTGTCGCGGCCGTCGGCCAGGCCGAGAACAGTCCCGCTACGAGTAATAACACTATGAGGAGGCGAGGGTTCATGGGGGCTCCCAGACAGTGTTCTTTCTATACCATAGAGCCGTTTGGATAGAGAAGGATTCGGCTTTGTGTTGCTGCCCATTTTATCATGCCAGTGGTGCGCGCGTATGGGGCGAGCCGGCGGGGATCGGACGGGTTGCAGAAACGGGTTTGTGGCATCCTTTTAGAGGCGATAAGAGGTGTGAGTTGCAAGACCCCATAAGTTCATGCTAGATGGAGGCCGCGTCAGACATCCACTGGATGAGAGAGGAGAATTTCGATGGTGAAGAAGAAACAGTCGGCGAAGAAAGCCCCTGCGAAGGCAGCGGCCAAAGCCAAAGCAAAACCCAAAGCAAAATCCGCAGTCAAGAAGGCCGTGAAGAAATCTGCTGCGAAGAAAGTCACGATGAAAACTGCCAAGAAGGCGGCCCCAAAACGTCCTGCGGCGGCCCCCAAGCCAGCGCTGAAAAAACCGGCGGTCAAAACGGTGTCAGCCTCGTCGTCCAAGTCCGTGTCTCCAGCCCCCGTCAAGAAGCCCGTGCAGTCGTTCATGGATGAGGATGAGGTTCAGAAGCCCTTGTCATCGCGGCCGACGGCGTCTCCGATGCCGAAAGACGCCGATCTTGAGGATGAGTTGCTTGATGACGATGTCGATATGGCCGATGATGCCGACGAGACCGATGAAGACGTGGAAGAAGAGCTCACGCTGGATGGGGAAGATGAAGACTCGGATTTCCTCGAAAAACCAGAGAGCCTGCTCGAGGACTCAGACGATTACCACACGCATTGACACCCGCATGGGATGCCTGGTCTCGCCGAGTCGTCCGGCGAGATGAGGGCGGGACTTTGTCTCGGTTTCATGGCATCCGTTCTGCCCGTGTTTGATCTTCCTGCTGAATGCCCGCGATGAATTGCCTATGAGTCATTTTTTGTTCGTGGCCGGGGCCTTGCGAGAGCGCACCTCGGAGGAAAGTGCCGAGCTGCAACTCGGGCATGGACTCTGGGGCCTCTGTACCGGGCTGATCCGGACGAATCTCCAGACCTACCTCGATCCAGAGTCTCGTGGGCTGGTGTATGTGCTGAAGGTCGGGCTCTGTGCCGAGTTTCAGATCCTCTCTCCCGTGTTGGATTTCTCCGCGCTGGACGCGTTCCTCAGCGATGAGTTGAGAACGGAGGCCAGATTTGGCTTTGTACGGATCGACGGAGTGCGTCGGTTGGCCTGCCCATCCGCTGTGAGTCAACCCCTCTTGCTCAACGTGCTGCAGATTCCCGATCAGGCAGAGCTCAGTCGACGATTGACGTTGGGCATGCATCGGTTGACGCAAGTGGAGTATGCCGCAATCATGCAAGTCGCCGCAGCTTAACAGGATGCTCAAAAAGGCCGTTTAGCAAGGCCGCAGCGAGTGAAGAGCCGAGGCGTACCCGTAGGGTACGTTGAGGGTCTGAACGATGCGAGAACGAAGCTGGCGGACTTTTTGAGCATCCTGATTTAGATTCGTTGGCCTGTCATGAGCAAGTACGCCTCATCGATTGTGTCGACTTCTTTCACCGTCACATTGAGTTGAAGTCCCAATTCATTCAGGTTCCATCTCGCGTCATACATCTGCCCGCGCGGAACAAGTACGGTGCGAAATCCTTCTCGTGCAGCCGCCCGAATCTTA
>JANYAJ010000556.1 GCA_025361385.1 Nitrospira sp. | reverse complement strand
CGGCGTCCGCGTCCTCGATAGGACGGTCCACGGCTGAGACCTGGGAGGCGGATGGTGACGGTGGTGCCTTCGCCTGGCGCGCTGCCGATGGCAATCGAACCGCCATGCTCTTCGACGATCTTTTTGACCGTGGCAAGACCCAGGCCGGTACCGGCCCTCTTCGTGGTAAAGAACGGCTCAAAGACCTTGTCGACGATTTCAGCGGGAATCGGAGCCCCGTCGTTCTTGATGAGGATCTGATCTTCCACGCCACGTCCTGCGCGATGCTGGGTGACCTGAATGTGGAGATGGCCGCCTGGGCTCATCGCCTCACCCGCATTCTTGAAAATACTGAGAAAGACTTGCTGGAGTTTGGATTCGTCTCCACGAACCGGCGCGATCATCGTCGCATAGTCCTTGGTGACCTGAATTCTGGTGACTTCGAGATCGGTCGCGACCACGGTGAGCGCGCTCTCGATGACTTCGGGGATGCGGAGGAGTCGTCGATTCAGCTCGAGCGGTTTCGCAAAGTCTAAAATCTCGTTCAGGATGGCTTCGACGCGGATCAAATCGCGCATCGCATTCTCGACGCGCGTCTGGGGGTCGAAGTCGAGGATGCCTTCACCCGTGACTTCTTCCAGTTGGGCGCGGATCGAGGCGAGCGGCTCACGCACTTCTGTGGCCAGGAACATGCTGAATTCGCCGATGGCGGCCTGCCGCTCTTGCTTTCTGATAATGGGTTCCGAGGGACCAGGGGCGACAGCCTCTCCTGGTGCGCCTTCAGCACCCGCGGCAGGGGCCACGCTGATTGGCGCCGGTGCCGGAGCCTGGAGAATGTCCGCGATTTTGACGATAGAGGGTTCAAGCGTACGGGC
This sequence comes from Nitrospira sp., assembly GCA_025361385.1. GTDB lineage: Bacteria > Nitrospirota > Nitrospiria > Nitrospirales > Nitrospiraceae > Palsa-1315. The sequence continues at coordinate 3,128 of JANYAJ010000556.1, read as the reverse complement.
GTCCGTCTGCTGGTAGCGCCCGGCTTCTTTCGAGGCCAGCGTAATGGTTCCGCCCACTTGTCCCCGGACGAAGAACGGGACGACGAGTGAGGAGAGCAGCCGGTCCTTGAACAGATATTTGTGATCGAGGAATCGCCCCTGTGTGGAGGCGAGGTCATGATCCACGCGTGGCTTCCGATGGCGGACCGCCCACCCGGAGGCTGAGCTGTCGAGCGTGAGGCGGTGGCCCGGTTTCAGATCTTTCTTGCTGTCCTTTTGTTCGCTCTTCAGGTCGCCGGCCATGCCCAGGACTTCGACATTGCCTGCTAGGGGATCGTAGTGGCAGGCCCAGATGCGATCGTAGGCGACGTATTGGTTCGCCTCCGTCAGGACGGCAATAATCTTGTCTTGGAGTTCCGGTGTCAGTTGCGAGACCGGAGCTGCAAACATTTCTACGGGAGACGGTGGCGGAGGAACCGGCTCATGCGCGACATAGGGGCGGCTGAGCACGACATTCATATCGAACAGGCCTTCGCGATCCAGCGCTTTAGTGACCTCGTCGCTGGCCTGCTCCATCAAGGTTTTTTCTTTTTTCGCGAACGTGGCGCTCTCTTTCCGTCCGATAACGAGAAAGCCGTACGTCCGGTTCTTATGCCGCAGAGCTACCGCAAGCATCGATTTCGCGCCAGGGGTGATCAAGCGGAGGCGAATCGTGCGCCCGTCTTCCTGATCGGTTGAGGGAGAGGCGGCGGCAATCGCGGGAGCCGAGAGCGTCCGAAGGATCGCTTGCGTATCGCGAGGGGTAAAGCCTCGTGCGGCATGGCCGACCAGCGGACCTTGGTCCCGGTGGAACACGGCGGCGAGCGCGGCGTCGACCGGCAGGTCGTTGAGCACGGACGTCAAGGTCCGCTGGAGATGCGTCTCAGGAATTGGTTTGCTGTGTGGAGCTGTGGGTGTCATTCGTGAGTTCGGGTGGTCAAGCGGCCGCATTGTAACAACGCGCGATAAGCAATTCAATGAAAAGGAATAGATCCCGTTATTCTTCTGGATTAATGATCTTCGGCGGACGTTGCTGGAATGCCTGCTGCGGCTCAGGCGGACGGGGGCCGGAGGTCGAGGCATTCAGGATCGTGGTGACCAGGCTGATCACCACCGCGCCGCCGACAGCCGGCCAAAATCCCGCAACGGTAAACCCTTTCACCAGATACGCGGTGAATTCGAGGAGGAGCGCGTTGACCACGATGAGAAAGAGTCCCAGCGAGAGGACGATCAAAGGGAGGGTCAGCACAAAGAGGATGGGCCTGACCAAGACGTTCAGAAACGTCAACACGAGCATCGCGGCGATCCCGGCAGGGAGCGAATCCATCTCAAGGCCCGGCACGATCATCACGGCCAGGAATACCGCGATGCCGGTGATCAGGATGCGACCTGCCGCTGCGCGAATGCCACCGTTCAAGTAATAGTTATTGAGCTCCCGTGTGATGTGAAGCTGCTGCATCATTTACCCTACTGAACCTGAATCGGTTGTACGGGGGCCGGTACGCGCATGGCTGAGGAGAAATGGATCTCGATAGCCCGCAACACTTTTTCGTCCTTCGTGGCCTCGATCACGACCCGATCGCCGACGACCGGCAAGTTCGTGCCCTTCAGATTGCCCTTTTCCTTGAACCGGGTCTGTTTGCTCACCTGAACGTCCACGGTTTTCCCTTTGGGCGTTTTGACCTCGATATGCGTCGCGTCAATGGCCGTGACGGTGCCGAGGACATGTTGGCCGGTGCCATGGGCGAAGGCTGTGGTGGCCATGAAGCTGAACAGACACACAAGCATACTACGGTACATCATGATGGCTCAGTCCTTTATCCTGGAAGATAAATCTCAGTGGTGATGCCCACTTTCCGGTTGTCCTGCTGCACGGTCGTCTCCCTGGAGGAATTGGTCGAAGGAGGTTTCCTCCTCCAGCTCTTGTTTCGTCTTGGGATTCAGGCCCTTCATCTGATCGAGTTCGTCCTGGGTCAGTTGCGGGAGATGGCGGATGAAGTGAACCAGCTTCCAACTCTCCATATCTTTACTCGGATCGCCTTCTCCCCAGGCCGGCATCGCGGTAAAACGAATGCCGTTGTGAATAGTCCAGAAGAGTTCACCGTCAGACATCGATTGTGTGTCGGCTAATCGGAGGTCCGGTGCTTTGGGATACACATTCTTCCCGATAGGTGTCTGGCCGCTCCCGTCGTTGGCATGGCAGCCGGCGCAATGATCGGCGAAGTGGGCCAATCCTTCCTTCAAGAGGCCGGGGCTGAACGGGACCGGGTTAGGGCTGTTTCGTTGTTCGATGGGGATGGCCAGGTGGCGAATCTGGCGTGCCAGAAACACCTCGATCGCATGGGGCTCCGTTTTCGCACTAAAGCCGGTGGTGAACAATTGATAGCCGAGCCAGCCACATGTGCCGACAACCCCGAGGCCCACAACGATAATAAAGACGAGTAGTTTTGTTCTCATAGCAACAGCCGTTTACTATACAAAGTCTTTCGTCCGATTGCCACCGGGTCATGCTGTCGGGGAGGCGCTCCGCGATGTTGTGAGGCGAAGCATCAGCAGAATGAGGATTGGCAGATGCATCAGCAGTCCACTCATCCCCATGAACGGTTCGCCGATCCAGAACGTCATGCCGAGGTTAAAGACCAGGACCCCATAGTACAGCCCGACGCCCAATAGAAGTTGAGGCGTGACCGATGCAGGTAGGATCATGTGGGGAAGTCGGCGCTCAAGCGGAAAATAGATGGCGAGGGAGATGAGTCCGACGATGGCCCACCCGACATAGTTGGCGAATGGCACGCCAAAGTGAATGTTCGGGTCGGGGTAATAGTAGATCTTGCCGAGGAACCACCGGTCGCCACGGAGTGCCACCGGGTCGATCACCATGTCGATGAAGGCAAAGAGGAGGGCCGTCAGCAGTAACAGCGGCCAGCTGGTTCGTGCGGCGAGGTCGAAACGTAACGACTGTAATGCAGGTTGAGCGGAGGGCGAGGATTCGTTGATCGGAAGGAGAAGGCAGAGCGCGACGCAGTAGGCCGCATAGAGGAGAAAGCTGAAGGAGATCGAGTCCATGAACGGGATGTTGGAGAAGTAGAGTTCCTGTCCCAGGGTCGAGC
>JANYAJ010000533.1 GCA_025361385.1 Nitrospira sp. | reverse complement strand
CACCACGGTACCGGCTTCCCCGCGCACCATCTTCACGACCTGCTCATAGGTCTTCCCGGTGACCGCCGCACCGTTCACCGCTACCACTTCATCTCCGTGCGTGAGTCCCGCTTGCTGAGCCGGACCCTCCGGATGGACATGGGCCACGTACAACAAAGACGGATCGCCGATCCTTTCTGCTCCGACATGCAGCGATACGCCGATCACCCCGTTCGGCAGATTGGCCTCATCTCCGTAGGGTCGACTCATATCACTCGTGGGCTTGTCCCGCTCCTCCGCAGCCGGCACCTGACTCGTGCCGCCAGACAGAGCACAGAGCGCGGTGAGAAAGAAGATTGCGGCCAGGTTGTATCTGTTTCTGTTCATCTGATTCCCTCCTTGTGAATTAGAGTTTTTGTACAAGCCACAGCAGACAGAGTCCTACGAGTAACACCATCGAGTTCAGATAGACCGACCGTTGATGCAATCGATTCCACGTGTGTTGCAGTACGGGATCGACGGTCCCTCGCAATTCCTGCTCCTTGAGTCGATCTCTCATGGCGTTGCTCTGCGGAGTGAGAGGAGCGCGGCAATAGGTTTCGGCGGCCAGGATGATCAGCCACATCGCGGCAACGAGATGCCGAGCCGGATTCGCGTCGTGCATCATCCCCAAACCGGTTACGCAGACCACTCCTACGATAGCGGCACCCATTCCCAGCGCATAGTAGGCAGGAAACAATTGACGAACGACCGCACTGAAGGATTCTCTCTCTAGCGTCTTCGCAAGGATCGGCGCGACCACGAACGACAAGAGCACCACCTTGCCGACAAGTACAGCGATAGCCAGCATGTGAACATAGGAGATCAGCGAAATCATGTCACACCCTCCCTCATTCCTTGGTCAGGATTGCCCGCAAGGCCGGTTCCAGCGTCGGATAGTGAAAGACATAGCCCCCTGAGAGCGCCTTCGACGGCTTGACCCGTTGGCCCGTCGTCATGAGCGTCCCCAGTTCACCCAGTGCAAGCTGCAACGCGAAACCCGGTACGGGAAGCCAGGAAGGCCGCTGGACTGCTTGTCCGAGCACCTCGCAGAACCGGTTCATCGTCACAGCTTCAGGTGCTACCGCATTGACGGGACCAGAGATGCTTGGTGCCGTGAGGAGCCATTGGATTAAACCGATATGATCGCGCCGATGGATCCAGGACACCCACTGCGTGCCCGGCAGGATCGGACCGCCCGCAAAGAGCCGGAACGGCAACAGCATTTTCGACAAGGCCCCGCCGTCTTGTTCAAGTACCATTCCGGTCCGCAACATGACGACTCGCATACCGAACTCCGCTGCTCGCAGCGCCTCCGCTTCCCAGGCAAGACAGAGATCGGCCAGAAATCCTTGGCCGTGTGCAGCGCCCTCGTTCAGCACCGGATCATCACTGGCCCCGTAGTAGCCGATGCCGGAGGCGCTGATCAGCAGGCGAGGTTTCGAGGACCGGCGGGACATGGCTGCGACCAGCAGACGAGTGGGCAGGACCCGGCTTGCCGTAAGGAGTCGCTTGCGGGCGTCGGTCCAGCGTGCATCGGCAATGGGCGCACCGGCGAGATTGATGACAGCATCGGCCCCTTCGAGAGATTGCTCCCAGGCCCCCGTCTCTGTGCCATTCCACTCGACGGCTGTCACAACAGAGCCGAACAACCGTTGCGCCTCTTCTTTCCTTCTCGTGAGGAGCGTGACCCGATGCCCCTCCTGAACGAGCGAGGCACATAAGGGCCGACCGATGAAGCCTGTTCCGCCTGTGACAACAATGTGCATAGCCGTATCTCCTTGCCAGGACCTCGTCGCGGAACCGACAATTCGTTAGTCGCCTAGCTGCCTGTCGTTCTTAGGGCCGCTCCGATGTGGCCCACCGGACTCTCCACGATCGACCCGTTGCGCATATTTTCTCTGCTTTGTACCGTGCAAGAGATCCGGCGTCTGGTTCAATCGGTTCCGAAGAATGACCGGGTCGACGACCTCCCCACAACTGGTGCAACGCAATCCCGTGATGCCGATATGACCGGTATCGTCCTGAAGGTCTAAATAATATTCTGTGACCAGTAACCCCCCGCAGCGCATACAGATTCGGTTGCCGGATGGCTGGGGGAAGGGTAGAGAATTGTTTGGTCTCCCATTCGATGCCACGGGAACCCTCGCTGGCGATTACAAGAGTCAACAGCCTGCTCCTTACTTGATTCGAGGCCTACCTGATTCGGTCTTCTGCC
>JANYAJ010000485.1 GCA_025361385.1 Nitrospira sp. | reverse complement strand
GTGGCGTCGTCTAAGATGAGATCGGTCAGACTGTTGATCATGTCCTTTGCAGTCGAGAGGCCTTCTCCTGAGCCGCTCCTGATATCGTTGAGTGCTTTCGAACTCTGGGTGAGGGTTTGTTTGTATACCGCGTCGGCCTGTTGCAGGCTCTCGGTGTATCGGGTGATGGTCTGCTGTGGGCTGGCATCGTCGGAGGAGGAGGAGGACTTCGCTTGTATTGGCGCGTTGATAGAAACAGCCGCTCCGTCTTCTCCGTTTCCGGAATCGTCTGCTGGTGACTGATCCGCCCCCTCTCGATCGGACAAGGCAGGGTCGACGAGCACGAGACCCAACTTCAGGCCTCGGATGATTGCCAATTCATTCTCGGACGTTATTTTGAACGTTTTACTGGCAAAGGGATGCTTAAACCAGGAACAATTCAGGTCGACATGCATGCCGACTTTGAGTTCGTCCGGCTTGGTCTGAATGAGCCGTACTTGTGGTGAGTTGGACTGGGGAGACGCTTGTTTTGCCATCTTGGGCAGATATCCTTGGGTGAATAGGCCAATACGCACCAATGCGATGAGTTCGTATCGGTCGGTTCCCGATTATCTTGAATCTGGGTGCGTTCGTTGAAACAAATGGATTGACGTTGTCATGTCAGATTTGATGGGGAGGGGTGGGGAAGATTTTTGTGGGGCCCAGCCGGGATATTATGGTCTCGCTGGCTGGGCCCCTCTTCGAGGCAGGGGCTGGTTACTTCTTCATATCCAAAATGGTTCCCAGCATATCGTCCGCTGTATGGAGGGTGCGAAGATTCGCTTCAAATCCACGCTGTGCAAGGGTCTGATTGACGGTTTCTTCTCCGAGGTCGACGTTCGATAACTCGACGAGGGCTGGATTATAGCCGGTGTTGTTTAAGACCGTAGGACCAGCCGAGTCGTCCTTTTGCACGACGGGAAGGACCCCACCGGTTGCCACTGCCACAAATTCTGTCCGTGATTTCTTAAACCCATTCGTATTGACGTTGGCCACGTTATGCGCCGTGACCTCAATCTCTTTCTCAAAGGCTGCGAGTCCGGAGAGGGCAGAGTGAATGGCGGATAGCATCGGGCACCTCCATTTGAGCCGGTTAGAGCTTCAGGTCTGTGCCGAGGGAGAGAGACGCAGTGGAGGGGGGGATAGCCGTTATCGTCGCGCGATCGCGATCGGTCATGTGGCGGCTAGGCTGACCCTGGAACATGCTTCGTCCCTGCTTAGGTCCCTTGGCTTTGCGTCCCATCCTCTCGGATGGTATGCCTTTGTCACCTGGCGAGTGTCGTACAACAGCTCAGACTTATTCGACGCTCGACTAACAGGAGTATAGCATCAATCGCGGTTGAGAAGGCTCTTAGAACCAGGCACAACAGGCACAAATGAGAAGCAGCCGACAGGTGGCCGATCATGTTCTGGGCGCCTGATACGTGGCGATCTCTGCCAGTTTCATCCTGTGAACGATACGAAAAGACTGTTGGCTTGAGACGAAGGGGCTTCGCTACGATCACGCCGCGGCTGTTCTTCCGGCAAGGAGTCTCTATGTCCAATGTCAGCATCCTCTATAGCGATTTTAATTGTCCGTTCTGTTATGCGATGCATGAGCGGCTTCATGAAATGAGTCTGTTGGATCGTTGTGACTGGCGGGGTGTGCAGCATGCGCCGCATCTGCCGAAGCCGATGGCGCGTTGGCGCGGTACGGTGGGAGTGGAGCTGGCGCACGAAGTGCGGATGGTTCAACGATTGGCGCCTGGACTCGTGATCTCCCTGCCGCTGGGCAAGCCGAATACCAGATTGGCCATCGAATGGGCTGCGTCGCTGCTCAGGCAGGATGCCGGCCGGGGTATGGAATTCGTACGACAGGCCTATCGGGCCTTCTGGTGTGAAGGACGCGACCTGTCAGATCCGTCAGTCTTGCACTTGCAGCAGTTGGCGGGGGAGTCGGCTGTCGATGGGGAGGCTGAAGAAAGTTGCCGCATCGTTCAGGATTGGGAGACGGCCTGGCACGAGACTAGCCAGGCTGGCGTTCCCCTGCTGGTTTCGCCCTTCGGTGATCAACTCGTCGGCTGTGTGTCAGACGATCACGTCAGACGATTCTTTTCGTGAATTGATTACGCCACGTCGAGATTCATCACATAATGCTGGAGTTCCCGCCGTTGATCCTCCTCCGTGACCTTGAGGGCTTCGATGTCTTTTCGGAGTTTCTCCAGCTCGGTC
>JANYAJ010000482.1 GCA_025361385.1 Nitrospira sp. | reverse complement strand
TGGTCGATTGCAAGAGACCTTCCCTGCCGCACCATCCATGAGAGGGAGATTGACCAAGACGGGTCATCAGAGGTTGAACGTGTCTGTCAGGTGCGGCTGATTAAACAGATCGGTCGATACGAAGTGTATGAACGTGTCAGGGGTTGACAGGAGACTATGCCTGCCTACTTGTGCTCGACCTGACAGAAACGTTCGACCGCTGGCGACCCCAAGGTATCAATCTCCCGCTCCTGGATAATGCGGCAGGGAAGGTCTGTGGCAATCGTCCACTTCTGACTGCTGTCGATGTAGAGATGTGTAATCCCCCATCGTTGAATAAAAGCCCTATCGATACTGGTCGTGAGCTGCGGCTCCAGCAAGGCTCGATCGGTCACGACCCGATTCTGCCGTCGCGATCCAAACAAGCCGTAGTTCTTTAATTCATTCGACGCGTTCAGGATGACGCTCCCTTTCGGTAAGGACTCGATCACCGCCGGAACTTCATAAAATTCGGCATTCGACCAGGTGTTGTGATGTATCCGGCTGGACAGGATTTGAAGAGGTTTGGCCAATACTACCATCGCTTGGACGATGAGTGCTCCGAGGAGAAGGTACTGCGCAAGACGTTTCCCCCCTGCGGATAACAAGCCTATTCCGATGGTCATACAGACAAACAGAAGCGCGAGGACCGGCAACATGAAGCGTAAGACCTTGAAGAGAATGATCCACCAGTAGCTTAAAAAGACCAGCATGGTCATGACCCAATAGAGGGCCAGCGTCAGGGATCGCTCTCGTAGGGATCTCTTGACAGTGTAGACGATCGCCATGAGGGCAATCGTCGGAATCATCGTCGCAAATACCGGTCCCAGCCCCCAATTAATAGAGAAGTGATCGCCAGCGTACCAGCAGTCAATCCAAGGCGACAGTATCCAGTCAATAAACCATGACGTGTCAGGTCCGATACACGTGGGATCGTATGCGATGGGTGCTCCGAAGGCATCACCACGTTCGCGTAAGCCGTCGGTCACCACATGAAGCCCGTCGGAGTCCAGTGTAAAGTGCAGTGGATGGAGCGGGTTCCCCGATCTCATGAGATTGCGTATATACCAGAAGCCTGACGGAATGGCGGAGAAAACGAGAAATGTTCCACTGGCGCGCAGGGAGTTTCTCCAGGTATGAGTGTTGGCACCGGCTTCGTGACGGCGAACCAACACGGTCCCAACGGATAGCGCAAGCATGAACGGTATCAGTGGCACGTATATGTAGCGAGTCCCAAGACTGAGACCGAAGGCGATTCCGGATATCGCAACGACTGTGATGAGGGCGGTATGGTCGTGCAGAGGTTCAGTGATCAGGAGGGAAAGCAGATACACACTGACAAGAAAGAATGTGGCCGCAAACATGTCGGAGAGATTGGCCTCAAACATATTGTAGAGGACGACGGGCATGACGGCAAATCCGATGGCGGCCAGGGTCGCCTGCTCGCTGGATTTCGAAAGACGAAACGCGATGCGATAGATTGTCAGTACGGCAAGGAGGCCGAAAGGGAGTGTCGCAAAGCTGGTGACACGATCGCTGCCGGTATAGAAAGAAAAGAGGAGTATCAGCTCACCATTCGATGGCATCTGGAACTTCCACGATTCCTCAAGATACGTGAGCATGCCACGTTGTAGCCACGTGGCGGCCAGAGGCAAATGGTAGACTTGTGCATCCCATCCTGATGGTGGCCGGGTCATTGCCTCTGCGAGGAAGACACTCCAAATAGCTCCTGCAATAAGGACGGCCGATTTCACAGGGGGGGAGTAGCTGTTCCACGTTTGCTGAAGCGTTGCTGAGAATACTCTCCAGTCCAGAGAAGGGGAGGTGCGTGCTTTCAGCGGCGGGCCGGTGCGCTCGGCATATACACAGGCAAGAGTGATGAGGATCGTGATTGTGGCGATCTGCACGAGCGGGGCTCCCGTGAGCACCGACAGAATGGCAGCCAGATGAAAGCTCCCCACTAGCCCCGCAGTGTAGACCAGGCCGTAGATAATGATTCGATCAGCCAATTCCGGGATTGGAAGATGTTGTGCGAGTCTGGTGACGACGGTTCGACTGAACCGATGCAGCAATGCGATGGCAAGGAGGGTGCAGATGAGGCTCAGAAGGAGAAGGGGCCAACCTGAGGGCAGCAACATTGTGGCTTAGCCTCCCGCCAGAGCCAATGTTTTTATCATGAGCTTCCCCAGAATCGAGAGGTAGACCTCGACAGGCCTGGCAAAAAACAGGTAGCAGATGAGTGATGCGGCGCAGCACCCAAGCAGAAGCCATTCTGCCATTGGACGTATTGGAATCATGATCGCCTTGCAGGAAAGAGTTGTGTGCCAGCGACCCAGGCAAACGCGAGACTACTATACAGAAAATACAGGAGGTGAATCGGAACAACCGACCCCGCAAACACCGGTCCCCGGAGTCGCCAGAAGAATCCAAACAGGCCTCGATTCAACGACAGGACGAGCACGAGAGCCAGGAGGGTGCCCCAAAGCATAGTGGGATACAGAAGCCCGAGAACGAGAGAGCCAAGACCTACCCAGGTTCCAAGGGCACTGATACGCTGTGTCTGCCCAACGTTCAAGTCATTGAGCAATCCCTGCCGGGTAAGAATCAGTTGGGACCAGGGGATGGCTCGACACCATACATCGGCATACACGAGCGACCTCAAGCGCCATTCTTTCAAGTGCTGTGCGAGGAGTTGTTTATCGAGCGTGATACGAAGGCCCCCTCGGTAGAGGCGATCGCCCAACTCGATATCTTCGATAGAGGGCCGTGAATAGGCGGCCGTATCGAACATGCCGACAGACATAAAGAGGTCTTTACGGATCGCTCCGCACCCTGCCCAAAACGTGCGCGCCTGTTCGTTGGCGTGCTGGTGCACATAATGATGCAGGAGATTCTTGTATTGAGAGAGCAGGTTCGTGGCACCAGGGTTGGTGTCATACGAGCCAAAGAGTGCGGCGAGTTCCTGGTCATCTTGAAAGTGCCGGGCGATGCGCGCGAGGACGTCGTTGTGGACCACCACATCGGCATCAATAAATACGAGCACATCGTATGCAGCATGTTGTGCGCCCATGTTCCGCGCAGCACCCGGCCCGCTCGGGCCTGGACAATGGAGGATGCGGGCCTCAAACGATTGGGCGATCGCGACAGAATTATCCGTGGACCCGTTATCGACGACGATCAATTCATAGTCTTGGTAGGTCGATTGGCGCAATGCGGCGAGACAGCGAGGCAGATACCGGCTTCCGTTGTAGACGGGGATAATCACGGAGAGCTGAAAGGAAATGCGATGCAAACTAGCGGTCTCGCTCATGTTCGAATGAAGCAATGCCATAAAACGCAAGAAGAGTTCAGTAGGGGCCTCTGACTCGGATAAAATACACCGAAGTGTGGCGATATGGCAGAAGAATCACCAAATAAGGAGAGGGTTGTTCGTGGACATACATGGCAATCGTTCTAATGGGTGGTCGAGCGCCACTGCATGATGCTTGTCTCGGATGCCGTCTTGACGCAGGTATCTCTGCCGGGTCGACGACGTCGAGGAAGTCTGGCGGGTTATGGCTACACTTCAGGGCCCACAATAGGGTGACGATGCGCCGCGTTGACAAGGCTAAGGTCGGCCTCTACACTTCCATGTACGAAGGCATGCGTGAACCATTTCTTCCTTCGAAGCGATAGACAACTATAACGCAGCTTTTGAACTCGGTGGGGTGGTGTTGTATTTGAGATGATTGCCCAGGGCAGATCCCCCCGAGAGACTCAAGCCAACGTACGCAAAGCATTGGTCCCGTTAACGACCAACGTATACATATCATAGTTCCTGTCCCTGCAGTGAGGAGCAGATGGCTCGTCTTTCCCGACAACCTCAACTCTTTCACCTGTCCCTTCCGCAGTTGCCGCAGTGTATGCGTTGGCTGCCATATGGAGTGGCGTTTACGGCACTTCTTCTGATGGTGTTATGGACCGCGCAGGTCGACGCAGGGACGAGTCGCGGGGTGAAAGTCACGGACATTGATGGCCAGTCTCCTGCGGAATTCGTCGCCGGGCGTAGTGGGAAATCCTGGGCCGTGGTCATCGGGATCAATGCCTATCAGCATGTTCCCAACTTGACCTACGCGGTGGCTGATGCCAGGGGTATTGCCGATCTGTTTACCAAGAAGGGATTCAAGGTCACGTCGCTGTTCGACAAAGCGGCCACGAGGAAAGCCATTCTGCAGGAACTCGGCGATCGGTTGCCGAGTCAAGTTGGGGAGCACGATCAAGTTGTCATATTCTTCGCCGGTCATGGCGAGACGAGGAAGTATGGGGCCGGAAACACGATGGGGTTTCTGTTACCCGTCGATGCCGAGGCCTCAGCCCTGAGCGGAACCGCCATCGACATGGGGCTGATCCAGTCGCTGGCTCAAGCCTTACCCGCCAAACAGATCCTCTTCTTAATCGACTCTTGTTATGGCGGTATCGCAGGCCAACGATTTCGCAGTCTTTCCCCAACCACAGACGCCTATCTGAAGCTAATCACACGCGAGAAGGGCCGGCAACTCTTAACCGCCGGAGGAGCCGATCAACAAGCCGTGGAAAGCCCCACCTGGGGACACAGCGCCTTCACCTACTATCTCTTGGAGGGGCTAGGAAAGGGCTTGGCCGATCTCAACGAGGATGGTGTGATTCCGACATCCGAGCTCTACACGTACCTCGATCAGCGTGTATACGCGGCGGCCCATCTCCTCGGGCATATTCAGCGGCCTCAATTTTGGTCGTTGACTCCTGAGCAAGGCGAGTTTGTGTTTATTCCAGATCACACGACGACGCGTCAATCACATGAGCCCAAACAGGCAAGCCCGAACGAGTCAGCCGCCGAAATCGCCCGGTTGCATGCGGAGCTTGAGAAAGTGACCGCTAAGCTGAAGAAGCAAGATGACGTGCCTCAATCGAAGCCGCCGGTGCGGGCTAAGCCGGAGCCGAAGGCTCAACCGGAGAGCAAGAATGTGAAGAATGATTCATCGTCGTTGGAGCAGTCCTGCCATGACGGAGATGGTGAGAAATGTTTTCGGTTGGCGAGCCGCTACCTCTTGGGAGACTCCGTCCGCAAAGATATCCGGCGCGGCGCCGGGTACTTCGAGCAGGGATGCCGGAGCGGGGATTTGAATAGTTGCACCGCGTTGGGGACGCTGTTTTCGCTCGGCGAAGGCGTGGCCAGAGATCGTTCGCTCGCACGGGCCCTCTGGAGCTACGCCTGCAAGAACGGGAATCAGAAGGCGTGCGACCTGATGTCAAACGCAGAGCAAGAGGCGGGGTAATCGACTCCTCCACCGGTTTCGATTCCGCAGCAGTCCACACTACTTTGTTTTCTCTTTCGGGCTATCCGCGGCAGGCTTATCTTTCGGCTCATCTGATCCGCCGACACTTCTGATCCAGTTCATCAACCCACCCATCGTGGTCGGTTCCTCGGCCCTCTGCGGCTGTGTCACCTTCGTAATTTTCGACAACTCGCGGCGAATGGCAACATCCAGGTTGTTCACAAACGTATTGTACTTCTTGTGAATCTTATTCCCGTCGTACTTGAGATTTGTGCTGCTCTTATAATGGATCCCGTAGGTTTGTTTTGTGTAGGGAATGGCCACAACCGCGGTATAGCTCCCCCCCTGATAGGTCCCCTGTATCTCGCCCGGCTTCGTCGCCACCATCTTCATGTTTAAACCTTTTCCGGCATCCAGAATCGCAGTCTTGACCTGCTCACTCGTCACCGGGGCCTCAGTACCAGTCTCAATTTTGTTGTCGGTAATTTCAAACACCGGCGCCGTGCATCCTGTGACCAAGACCAGCACGAACAGGCCCTTTGCAATCTGCGTCAACTGAGTACTCATACAACAGCCTCCTCTAAGGAAAACAGACACATGCACCATATAGATTGGACCTCTCCAAGCTACAGGAACTCGGGGGAAAAGCCAAGATATTGAGCCGACTCTCAATCGAAAATTGCCCTCACGGTCGGACAGCAAAACCAGTTGAATTTCACCTTCCTGCCGCGAGCCCTGTAGCGCGTTGCTTTTGCGCATCTTGAGGGCTACTATTCCGCGCGAAACTATTTCGAACTTTTCTCAACTAATTTCGACTTACCAGGTGAGAGTAGTCCTGAAATTTTCTGCATGGTCTGGCTGGCATGCGCTCTCTGGTGCATGGTGGGGGCTACGGATGGAGGATGTGATGAGAGACGAATGGATCGGCTCATATTGGAAGCGACGGGGAGTCATCGTGGCATTTGTCCTATTCACGCCGCTTGGCCAGGCCGCATACGGTGAACAGGCAGCACCCCCAGGGTCCGGACCGGGTACGAGCGCTGTGACGGTACCGGCCTCGGCCATGGCAGACCCTGCGCCATTGGTGATTCAATTGGGCCGCCCCGTGCATTTCATGAGCCCAGAGGGTGGACCACTGGTTATTCCGACTGGAACATATATGGTGAAGGCCATGGGCGCGACAACCATACAACTGGTTCCCGAAGACGGAGGCGCCTTCCTGATCGAGGCGCTCGCAATGCACCATCCGGATATGGTTGCCGAGCCTGTTGCCCTGTCCATTCCCGCGAAGGAGGATAGGCATCATGTTGTGCTCCTCCTTCCCCAGGGGCAAGGATTGGACGCCGTAGGCTCGTACAGCGAGATTCGATCACGCGGATGGGATCCGACACCCGTATTGTTTGAGTTGGTTGAGAAGGCCTTTGCACAAAAGGAGAAGCCTATCCGGAAGGAAGAAAAGAAGGGCGGCCATTAACCACTCGAATCTGTGCTCCTCTCTATGATCGGGCATGCAAGAATGCGGACTCGAGGGCCCGCACCGCCAGTCAACGAGTCCGTAATGATCATTGATTCCGCTACGTCTTCTCATCGAGAACGACTCGTTCAATCCGCGTGAACTAATCCGCTACTCGCTTCGACGTAAAGGTCAGACAGCCCGTCTCAATTGCAGGGCCCGCGGCACCAAGCCATCGGAATCTGAGACTGTGACTGTTTCCCCTTCATGCGCGAGATGATCGATGCAGATGCTCTATTTTGACAAGCATGCGATCCGACCAGTTGCCTCGTTTCGTCTCATGCTTCTGCACAGCGAGTGGCACGTGGTGGGCAATGGCTATTTCTGTCGAGTGACCGATCCAGAAGAAGGCCGGCGGGTGATGGCAACACGTCAAGGTCCACAAGAACATACCGATTCACTGCGTTGACAAGCCAGGAGGCGGCTTCTACACTTCCGCGCAAATGCGCATGAACCTTCTGCGTAACAAGACCGACCAATGGACAACGTCTTGTCTTAGGGGCGCCTATCCATCTTGGTATTCCGACACATGGGCTCGAAGGAGCGACCGAAGATTGTCTCATTATCCAGGAGGTATCGATCGATGAGGTCCCGACACATTATGTATGCGGGGTTATGTGCCTTCACCGTTGCGTTCGCAAGCGCGTCGACGCTCTACGCCTTCAACATCCTGGGCTGCAACTTCAACTTCGGCGACAACCCGGAGGGTTGCATCAACGGCAAGGTCAACGACCGCGTCAACGAGGCAAAGAACGACGCAAACCGGCGAGTCGACGATGCCAACAAGAAGGCCCAAGAGGCCCAGCATCAGGCCGATGCGACTAGGCAAGAACTGCAAGACAGCCCGTTTTTCGCAAAGCTCCGAGGCGAACAACAGATCCTGCAAGCCGCCCGCTCGCTGCAGATTGAGCCATTGATGCAATGCCTCGAATCGGCCCGCGCAAGCGGCCGTACGGATGTCTCGCAATATATCCAGCGGCTCAACGGAAATCCCGGAGAATTTGTGAAATGGGTTGTGGACGACATCTGGCGCTTGATCGACGCGGATTTCGATCGATTGATGGCTGAAGAACTTCAGGCTCTTCGCGCACCGTCGTCCCAAATGGCGTTGCGCATGGCGGACCCAGCCTATGGATTGGCGAAGTTCAGACGGATGGCGGAAAAGCACGAAGGCGCCCGCTGTCTCCTCCAGCAGATCAATCCCCGCATGCCTGATATTCAGCGTTCCGCGGCAGAACTCCAAACGACCATCCGGACGAGGATGGATGCGCTCTACAATCAACGGCTCAAGCCGCTCGTCGACGAAGCGGTTGGGAAAGGGCTCAAAGCCGCCATCGGCACAAGCATGCGACAGGCGAAAGTCACCTTGCCGGCATCGGCCTCGACCTGGTCGTCAGCCCCTGTTCCGCCGAGCCAGCCATCAGGTAGCACAGGGGCTCCTCCTGCGATGCAAATGGCACCGATGACCGCTCAGAGTCTTCAGATGCCACAAGGGATAATCCGTGGTCGTGGTCTGGAAGAAGCGGAGATCTCGCCGGCTGAGGAAATCACCTCACGTGGTCTCATAGACGTAAAGGATCTCTTTCCGGGTCCCGGCGAGGTGAAGGATATCGCCACTGGGGTTCTCTCGGCCTATTTGCTGAATCCTCCGGCGGTCCATCAATCCGCCGATCGTGTGCATCAGCTCGCGGTGGCGTTGGATGCTCAGAACCGGCAAGGAGTGCCTGCCGCGCTTGCAACAGTGCGGACGTCGCTCGACAATACCTTTCAATTGCCGGCGGTGGCCTACCTGGATATCGGAATAGAAATTATTCGTTTTAGCGGCCACAAGTTTATCGACAGCGAACGGGCTGAGATCGATCTCGGCGCGGGATTGGCTGTTCCACCAGGCGGAGCCTTCATGGTCGAAGCGGCCATCAAATCCCTCGGGACCGTGGAAAACACCGTCGATGAGGTGGCAGGCGCCGCCTGCGGACTCATTCCCGAAGCCGGTGCCGCAGTTTGCGATGCCGTGCTGTGGGTCGTCGAAAAGGGATGGGAATGGGTCGGTCGGCCGGCTCTGAAACAAGGGGTCCTCTTCGGAATGAACAAAGCATTCGATGTCTTTATGGACAAAGTAAAGGACTCGATGCATCGCAGTGCGGGACAGGATGCCAACGCGCTGCTGGACGATCTACGGCGACAAGCCGGGCCGTTCGCCCCGCTGGTCGATAATCTTCAGAAAGAGGCAATTCTGTTTCTGGCCGAGTCCTACATCAAAGACACTCGTCTGGCCATCGAACACTATAACGTCAGCGTCCGTGAGCTTGCGGAAGCATCGGCGCGACCACGATAGTCGGAAGCAGAGGGTAAGACCTCTCATTGGTATGTCGAATTATAAACCGAGCCTTGACGATGCCACGCCGCTATCCCCTGTGCAAACCGGACTGAAGTGGTCCTTCGTGGCTCCGATGGTGTGTCTGCTGGGTTCCATTGCTGTAACGTGGCCTCTAGCCTGGCATCTGTCATCGGCGATCCCGCTCGGCACTGAGCCGGAAGCCACGGTCCCCATCTTCAACTTGTGGACACTCTGGTGGACGGCAGACCGGATTGGGCACGGATTCAGCTCGTATTGGAATGCCCCCATTTTCTACCCGAACCCGGGAACCTTCAGCTACTCCGAACCACAGACTCTCGCAGGGCTTCTGGTCTCGCCATTATGGTGGCTCGATTTCCCGCCAGCGTTGATTTACAACGGGGCGTTACTCTTGATCCTGACCCTCAACGGCCTGTTTGCCTTTCGTCTCCTTCGTGCACTGTCCCAGCCAGCCTTTACCGCCATCCTTGGCAGCCTGCTGGTTGTGGCGTTGCCCTTTGTGGCCAAGGTGCTTGGAGTGCTTCCGGTCTTGCCGCTGTTCGGTCTGCTTTGGGTCTTCGACGGCTTGGTGCGCTTCTCGCTTACTCGACAAGCCCGGCATGCTTGGTGGGCGTCGGCCGGCTATATCGTCCAGTGTCTGACCTCTCAGCAACTGGCACTGTTGAGCGCCCCCTTCGTCGGCATAGCCGCACTGCTGACTCTATGGACTATGCGCCGTGAGCGGCGTGCGGTCATCCACGTGATGGTCGCTATGTTGAGTGCCTGCACCCTCCTCGCCGTGCTGATGGTTCCGATTTTGTCACTGCACCGCAACCTGAATTTCGAGCGCCCCTTTGCGCTTGTCTTGGCCCTCTCGGCAAAGCCATCTGACTTCGTCACCCGTCCGGCCACTGCATTCCTGTCCATTCCTCCACGAGAATCGCCGGATCGGGATAGCGGGGGACTCTTTCCCGGCCTATTGGTCCTGATCCTGGCTGGCTTCGGGTTTGCCTCAAGCCTGCGGCAGGGAGCGCAACGCCGCTGGACCATCCTCGTGGGAGCGATGGTCATCAGTTCTTTTTTCTTTGCCCTTGGCTTACATCTCGAGATTGGAAGCTGGCATCCATTTTGGACCCTGCGGAATGTCGTGCCGGGCTTTGACCAACTGCGGAGCCCCTTCCGGTTCGCGATTCTCACCCAGCTGGGGCTCTGCCTGCTGGCTGCCATCGCCCTCACCAGGATTGCTGAATGGCGTCCTGGAACAATCGGAAAGCTCATGGCGCTGACAGTTGGAATCCTGGCCTTCACGGAAAACCTTGCAGTCCCAGTCCCGTTGATCGACATACCCGCGACGCCTCGCACGGAATGGACCGCGTGGCTCAAAACCAAACCGGCCACGACCATCGTGGCACATATTCCATTTCCATCCGGCCAGCACGTTTCCCAGTACGAGATCGAGGCCTGGCGCCTCTTTGCGCAGATCGATCATAAAAAGACGTTAGTGAACGGATATTCCGGGTTTTTCCCTCCTGGGTACCTTCGGTTCCAGCTAGATATGGCTCGAGATTTTCCGAACCAGGTCCTCCTGTGCATGATGGCCCAAAACCTGCGCGTGAACACGGTGGTGATCGACCAATCCTGGTTGGCCGGGCACAGCGAGCAGATCCAACGCTTCGATAGGTTCCTTCAGCTCAGTTACCGTGACGAGGCCGTCGGCATCTTTCATCTTGACCAGCCCGACCAGGAATGCCCTTCCTAGTTCCTAGGGCCAGCAACTCTAAAGGGCCCGTAATATGCTTGCTTCGGAGAACGTTGACTTTTTTGAAGGAACCGCATAGGAGTAAATACCCCGATTGATATTCTCAATTCCACAGATGAGGAATGAGGAATAAAATTATGGTTCACAACGGCTTGTTCCCGGATTATCGGTGCAGCAAGCGTGAACCGTGCTTCCGCACCTCTCTCACTGACCCATCCGTCTTCTCTCAACGTGCCCATTCTACGTCCTGGGATGAACCGTTTTGCTCTCTTGAACGACTCACTAGCGCACGGAGAGTCAGCGCACAAATCTGCAGAGACCGTACAGGGCACCCGGAGCACGGCATATCATGTCTCGAATAACCTGGAGTCTGACTCTGTTGCGAGCCCTGGCGTTGCTCGTCGTCGCCAGCGGGACAGCCTGTTTAGGCTCCCAAGACTCGAATACGGACGGGAGTAGCTCACAGCCGGATCGCGCCGCATTCGTCGCAGAGTTGAAAAAGCTCGGTCATGCAGTCGAGTCCAAGGGACCGATCACGCAGCCGTTTCTGTCAGTCCCTGGTCAGTTCGTCAGCATCGATGGCCACGACGTCCAGACATTTGAGTACGCGAACGAACCGGCGCTGAAGGCTGCGACGGCAAAGATTTCCGCCGACGGATCAACCGTCGGTGACACCCGAATCGGGTGGGTCGAGCCGCCCCATTTTTTCAGGAAAGGAAAGCTGCTTGTCCTCTATGTGGGAGTCAGTCGAAAAGTGACAGAGACGCTCAATGCCGCGCTTGGCCCTCAGATTGCGGGCGAAAAAGAGGGCCTATTAACGGAGGGAGGTGAGGGGAAGTGAAGCCGCCGGCATGGCCGGATTGATCAGTATCACCGGATCTGAGTCTCGTGGCACACAAGGAGCCTGGGACGCAAACGAGGAGGGAACGCCATGAAGCAAATTGTGAAGACGGTTGTGTTAGCCGTGATTGTGCTGGGTCTTGGCATGGTCAACATTCAGGCATTACAGGCCCATAACTGGGGAAGCTGGCATTGGGACAAGAGCAGAATTAATTTGTGGGTGTATGGTACCAATCAGACCGAGGCAAGAAATGCCATTGCTGATTGGGACTCTCACACCGATTTGAGCCTGCCCCTCGCTGGTTCCCACACCGACGTGAGCGTATATGGAGCCAACGCCGGCGCCACCGGTTGGGCCGGACTTGCTACGATCGTGAACTCTGATTTCGACTGGTGGCACCTCTGGTGCTGGTGCAAGATCACCCATGCCCATGCCACCTACAACACCTACTACGGTTATTCTTCGGCGAGCGCACAGGGCGTCTTCTGCCAGGAAGTGGGTCACACGTTCGGACTGGACCACAGCGCCACGGGTGACTGTATGGCAAAGGGCTACTACAGTCCGAGTAGTAATTTCACCTCCCCCCACAATTGGGCCGATGTGAACGCCAAATACTGACTGAGGCCCTGGACTTAGTTGTGCCTCAAGGTGTGTCGAAGAAGGAGGAACGAAGACCATGAACAACCAGCAACTGAATCGAATCTTATTGTCGGCGATTGGCGTCCTAGGCGTGGGATTCCTCGCCCAGATCGCAATCAACACCTATCTCTATGCGCCACCGACCATCACAGCCGCTTGGGCCTATGACCCTCGAGACATCGCAGAAGCCAAAGGCCTCGCCAGAGACATTGTCGAAGCTCAGGTGACCAGAGCGGAACGGGCCGACGATATCGTCATCGAAGCGCCAGGCGAACCAGGCGGAGTGAATCGAATCGCGATAGAAGTCGTGACTCTTAAAACCACGGGAAGGATGAAAGGAGCGCAAACTCAGGAGATACAGCTATTCCATACACTCGGCATGCCGTCCGGGTTTCAAGCTCCTCCCCCTATGAAAGGAGCGCCTCCCAAACCTAAAGATGGAATAGATCCTCCGGCACAAATATTCCCATTCGTCGCCAACACCGTCAATATTCACGATGACCCGCAGTATCAACCGGGTGAGCATTATCTGTTGTTCCTGCGCGAAGGGCCACAGGTGAAAATCAAGGGGCAGCCGGTGGCTACACATTCCCTGCTTTCTCCCAGTACGCGGTTGCTCGTTCGACCAGACGGTAAACTTGAGCCCATGTCCCAGGGTGGTGTAGGCTTTCTGCTCAGAGGACAAAACCTGGACCAGTTGCGCAAGACGATTATTGAGATTCCAGAGCTGGGACCGATACCAGGCAAGCTTCCAGGCCAGCTTGTTCTCCCGCCGAGAATGGGGCAGCTCGTACCCACGCTGCCTGGACCAGGCGGAGTGATGCCGCGCGGC
>JANYAJ010000481.1 GCA_025361385.1 Nitrospira sp. | reverse complement strand
GCCGCGCGGCATCGACAAGGAAGCCGGGACTGCCCCCGGTGCGACAGAGGAGATCGAGGTTCCGACGGAAGGGAAACAGCCCAACTAAAAGAGGCCATGTGCCATTCCTGGCTCCAGGCCTTCTGTTGTTGTTCGACAGGAGGCCTGGAAAACCAGAGCACCTTCCACACACCGTCCCACGATCAGTTTGAACATCATCCATCACGCGCAAGACAGGCTGCATGCGTTTATCCGTCCTGATCCCCGTCCATAACGAGCGGCAGACGCTCCACACGATCGTGGAGTGTGTCATGCGCGTCGCCAAACCGCATGAAATCATCATCGTGGACGACGGGTCGACGGACGGAAGCCGCCAGATTGCAGAGCAATTGCAGGAGAAGTATCCGGAGTCGCTACGCTGCTGCTTTCATCCTCGAAACATGGGGAAAGGCGCGGCGCTCAG
The DNA here is from genome assembly GCA_025361385.1 of Nitrospira sp. Classification (GTDB taxonomy): domain Bacteria; phylum Nitrospirota; class Nitrospiria; order Nitrospirales; family Nitrospiraceae; genus Palsa-1315. The sequence continues at coordinate 2,244 of JANYAJ010000481.1, read as the reverse complement.
GACCGCGATTGCAGAGACCAGCGGAGATGTCGTGATGATTCAGGATGCCGACCTCGAGTATCACCCGGAAGATTATCCGGTCGCACTCAGGCTCATTGAGCAAGGGTATGCTGATGCCGTCTATGGATCCCGATTCTTGGGTCCCCACCGTGCGTTTTTTTTCTGGCATTACCTCGGCAACCGGTTTTTGACATTCATCTGCAATCTCCTCACGTCTGGAATCCTGACGGACATGGAGACCGGGTTCAAAATGCTGCGTACTGATACGTTGAAGTCGCTGGAGCTCAAATCCTCGACGTTCGATATCGAGGTCGAAATCACGATGAAACTCTTTCGGTACGGCTATCGGGTGTATGAGATTCCGATCACTTACACGGGCCGCACATACCGTGAAGGAAAGAAAGTTACGTGGAAGGATGGCGTGCGCGCCTTGGTGGCTTTGGTCAAATGGGGCCTGATCGTTAAACCTAGAGCGACATGAGGTTCTACCTTCGTCAGTTTGGTTTACGCGGCGGCGCCCCGATATTGGAGATCGCCGGTCCTTCTTCCACCCCGCCGACACCCAGTGCCTGCATCCATTGCGCCTCTAGATTCGTTCTGCGATTCCCTGACAGTGGCCCGCACTTCAGAACTCACAACAGATGACGATGACCTGCGTTGACAAGCCTAGAGTCGGCTTCTACACTTCCGCCCAAGCTGGGTGAACCTCCCGCGCCGGCCGTGCGACTCACAGGCAAGCAACATCGAGACGAGAGCGCGCAAGGGCTCTGAGACTTAGGGCAAGAAGTTTTAACAACCTCTTTTAAGGAGTCACGTATGAACGAAAAACAGAATGACGCCACAACAGAATCCGGGCTCCAACCATCGCGGCGTGATTTCTTGACCCGCGCCGGGCTCTTGGCGGGAGGCATGGCACTCCTTAGTGTCCCAGCTCTCCGGCCGCAGTCTTCGGCTGAGGCAGCGGTCGATGCGAGAAGCTTTGCCGCCGGGTCCTCTGCGCTGGAACTGGATGGCCAGTTCATTGACTTCCTTAAGGCGACGAAAGGCGGGTTTCCAAGAGCCGACGTGGTCACCATGTCAATCGGCCCCGGCCAAATTCCAAAGAAAAGCCTCGGGCAACTGAAATATCAGGATATCGCCATTCAATGCGACCCTGTGATGCCGAAACCGCTCTTCGACTGGATAGCTGCAGCGCTCACCATGAACTACATCAGGAAGAACGGGGCGATTATCACAGCCGATTTCAACCGTGCGGAGCAGAGCCGTCTCCAATTTAGCAATGCCCTGATCACGGAATTCGGCATTCCAGCTTGCGACGGGGCTTCCAAAGATCCTGGTTACCTCACAATCAAATTTTCACCGGAAGTCACGACCCCCCTGGCAGGCAAAGGATCTATTCTGCCTGCAACTGGCATAAAACAAAAGGCCTGGATTCCCGCGAATTTCCGTCTTACGATTCCCGGTCTCGATTGCAGCAGAATTGCCAAGATTGAGGCGCTCACGATTAAACAAACGATCGCGCAAGACCAGATCGGTCAAGCGCGAATCGCTCAGAAGGAACCGGCTAAGCTGGAGTTTCCGAACCTCGTCATCAGCCTGCCTGAAGCTTCTGCCGGAACGTTTTATGCCTGGTTCCAATCCATGGTGATCAAGGGCGAATCCGGGGAGGGCAATGAAAAGTTCGGCATGCTGGAATTTCTCGACCCGACCTTGAAAGGCACATTATTCACGGTTTATTTCAACCATCTCGGCATTTTCGGGTTTACCCCGGAGAAGTCGGATGCCAATGCGGACGGCATCAGGCGGATCAAGGTCGAAATGTATTGCGAGCAGATGACCCTTACGCCGGTAAAACAATAAGGGGAAAAAACCGTCGCGCTTTCTGTAACCATCCGCTAGTGAGACACGTGTCGAAACTGCGCAGGCACGATCGAGACTATCGAGAGGGGAGATGACGGTGAGACGGCTCATGGCATTGGCACTGTTTCTATCCGTCGGAAATGGCGTTACTGCTGCAGAGGAGATCATGGGGCGCGCGATGCCGAATCCACCATTGCGAAAACCGGGTTTCCCTGTGCTTCTATCATCGGCGCCAGTGCCCTTTCTCTATCCAGACATGAATGTTTCTTGCCTGAGCCAAGACCTGGCAGCCAGGACGGGATATGTCACGCGGCAGGTGCGACTGAAGAACCCGTTCAATGTACAGGAGACCATCCAGCAAGTGCAGCGGCAGGCCGAGGCTCA
>JANYAJ010000445.1 GCA_025361385.1 Nitrospira sp. | reverse complement strand
TACTGGAAGCGATATATGGAGGCGTATGAGGCTTGTCTCAGCGAAACGAGCACTCACCACGCGCCCTGGTATGTGGTCCCCGCCGATGACAAGGAAAATGCCCGCTTGATTGTGTCCCAAATTATCCTTGATATGCTCAATGGGCTAAAGATGGCGTACCCTAAGACCACGACGAAAGGCCAGAGGGAATTGCAATCTATCCGCAAGCAGCTCGCGAAGTGACGACATGAGCATGGCTGCGAATGTGATGGGGCAGCCAGGGGCAACAGCAGTCTGTGGGGTCCGAACCTCGGAAGGGGAGAGGGCGTTGACAACGATGAAACCGAACGACCAACTCGAACCAACCGTATTCGTCATTTTTGGCGGAGCCGGTGACTTGACCTGGCGGAAACTCGTGCCAGCCTTGTTTGACCTGTCTCAGAATCGTAGTCTTCCCGCTGATTTTTCGGTCATCGCGGTGGATCGTGTTGACTTGAGCGACGATAAATTACGGAGGCGCCTCCACGACGGCGTCAAGAAATTTTCGCGCCATGGACTGATGAAAACCGGTGCATGGAGTGAATTTGCCAGGCATATCCACTACCAGCAGGGGGATTTCAAGCAGCTCCAAACCTATACGGCGTTAGGGGCACGCTGTGCGAAGCTGGAACAGCAATGGGGCAGCAAAGTCCACCGCATCTTTTACATGGCGACACCGCCAAGCCTATTCGGGGAAATCCCGAAATACCTCGGTAAGGCCGGACTAGCGCGTGATCGGGAATGGGCGCGGATTGTAGTCGAGAAGCCGATCGGCTATGACCTGGAATCCGCCCGCGCCTTGAACGTCAGGCTGGCGCACACGTTCGATGAATCCCAGATCTTCCGAATCGATCATTATTTGGGCAAGGAAACGGTGCAGAATATTCTGGCATTCCGCTTTGCCAATCCACTCTTCGAGCCGCTCTGGAACCGGCGTTACGTCGAGTATGTGACCATCACCGCCGCCGAAGAGGTGGGGGTCGAGCATCGCGGAGGCTATTACGACCAGGCGGGGGCGTTGCGTGACATGGTGCAGAATCACCTGATGCAACTCCTATGTCTCGTGGCCATGGAACCGATGGTCTCTTTTAATGCCGATGAAATTCGCAACAAAAAGGTGGATGTGCTGCACGCTGTCCGTCCGATTCACCGGGACGCTGTCCATCAATGCGTCGTGCGTGGGCAATACGGCCAGGGTTGGGTCGGCGGCAAACGAGTGCCTGGTTACCGCGAAGAAGACGATGTCTCGCCTGATTCTCAAACCGAAACCTTTGTCGCGCTCAGACTGTTCCTCGATAACTGGCGCTGGCAGGGCGTGCCGTTCTACCTCCGTACCGGAAAGCGGCTCGCCAGGCAGGCCTCGGAAATTACGATCCAGTTTCGCAGCGTGCCGCATCAGTCGTTTCCGGCTGAGTCCACTCTCGATTGGCAGTCGTCCCGCCTGACGATGTCCATCCACCCTGACGAAGGTATCGTCCTGCGCTTTCAAGCCAAACACCCCGGACCGCATATGCACCTGCGGTCAGTGGAGATGAAGTTTAACTACCGGGACACATTCGCCGCTCGGTCGCCTGACGCGTATGAGACCCTGCTTTGGGACGTGATGAAAAATGATGCCACGCTGTTCATGCGCGCCGACCAGGTAGAAGCAGCCTGGCGCATTTTGATGCCGGTGCTCGAAGTCTGGGCGGTCGCGCCGCCGAGTGATTTCCCCAATTACGCCGCCGGGACGTGGGGACCGGAGGACACGCAAGGGCTGCTGGCTCAAGGGCACAGTTGGCCCTTACCGAACGAATTACGGAGGCCGCGTAAGAAACAGGGACATACGACTCAATGATGAGATGACGCCGTGGGTTTCATTTGGGCTATTGACCGAGAGTGCGTAGAAGAGTAAACGTGCAGAGCCTGTATCTGAAAACGATCCACGAGTTAACATAATAGTTCTCGTAGGAAGGAGAATCGGGGTGTGGTAGGCTAGTTGATCTAGTGAGCTTCTCCTTTCGTGAGGGTTTTCAGCGCTGTGACTTCACAGGGGCCTTGACCGTTCGCCAGTCGAACGAATTTCTCGCTCCGCACTCCATAACGCCGCTCTGCACCTTCCACGCATATGCTGTACTGTTCCCCTTCGGCCTTGGCTCGACTGGTAAACAGGGCGAGGAGTTCCTTTTTCAAGGGGAGCCGGCGAGTGTCGAGTTGTGCGGTTTTCT
>JANYAJ010000287.1 GCA_025361385.1 Nitrospira sp. | reverse complement strand
TCACACCGGACGGTTTCTCTCGCACATCCTCGCTCCATCATCAGGATCATAACCAAGCCGCAGCGCAGTACATTCTCTACCCATCATTCAATCGATACATGGGTTCCATATAGTGGCACCAAACGCTAAGATACGTGGCATATGGTATCCGCAGCAATGGTTCAGTCATCCCTGTTATCAGACGAGCAAGCCTTGACTACCTTTCTCGGTCCGCTTCGGCTTGCAGATCATAACTTGACATAATTCTGTACGGTATTTAGACTGCCCACGATTACTCTCACGAGGAGGAACCGATGAGCTTTACATCAAAAGACATCATCTCGCTGAGTCAGGCACGCGCGAAGCTCACCGAACTGTGCGACGAAGTGCGAACAAAGGGGAGCGAGAAACTCATTACCAAAAACGGCGGCAGCTGCGCGGCGCTCATCGACGCGGACCGCTTGGACTATTACCACCGGTTGGAACGAGAGCACATCCACCTCGGGTTGCTGGAGGAGGCGATCAAGGGCCTCGCCGACGTCAAGGCAGGCAAGACAGTCAGCCTCGCCCAACTCAAATCGCGTCATGGCCGGTAAGCGACCGCGTTTCACTGAAAACTTCTCAGCCAATCTCACCGCCGTCGAAGAGTTCGTCGCCCCGCATAGCCGGACGGCATTTCATCGGTTCCTCGACCACCTCTTCGACGACGTCATTCCCACGCTCTGCCGATTTCCACAATCCGGTCGATCGTTTTTGACCCGCGAAGTGAAATCTACCAAAGCGATGGCGCTAACCAAAGATCTGCGCAAACTCCTCAACAAAGAAGACGATCTCCGCGAGTTCGTGACGGACGACTATCTAGTGCTTTACCTGGTGCGCCGGGACCAAGTAATCTTCCTCGCCGTAAAGCACCATCGGCAATTGTCATTCGATCTCACGCGATTCTGGATCGAGAAATAAACGAAGCTCTTCAGCTGCGAACCAATCTAATCACAAGCCGACCATCGGACTGCATGTCGAAGACATTAAGAAACTTCTCGCGATGCTGCAGAAACTGGTGGACAGCGGCAACAGCGTCGTAGTGGTGGAGCATAACCTCGACGTCATCAAGTGTGCCGATTGGGTGATTGGCTTAGGGCCGGAAGGCGGCTCGGGAGGTGGACAGATCGTGGCAGAGGGGAGGTCGGAACTGGTTGCGAAGGTCACGGATTCTAATACTGGGTGCATCTTAATACCGTTGCTCAGTACTAATTAACCATCGATCAGAATCAACTACCTCCCCATGAGATATATTTGTCTAGCTCAGCCCCTCAGATAGACTCCATAGCTATGGCATGGTTGAGGACATCGGCTGCGGAGCGTAGCACCTCGACCGTTGCAGCAATGTTCAGTAAGCCTTGACTATCTACGACACGATATTCACTACCTAAGATCGCTATCGTCATAGTTTTACCTGTGCGGATTCGATTGGGTTTGACCACCTGAAGGCTTCTGTCACTTGCAGCTCTCAGAAATCGTGCTAACCAATACGCCTGCTGGTCGGACCTCTTTGCAACATCGTCAACCCATATCTTAAAACAAAGCTTGGCTTGTTCGATCTGCAGATATTTGTCCGACTCCCCACCCGGAATCCAATTCCACCAGTAGCCAATAACCCCCCCAGACGGGTTCGCAACGTAGCCCCACTCCCCATCGCCAAGCTGATGCTGAAGTTCCAAATAGAAACCTTGCCAGGCACGCGATTTCCATTCTGAAAGTGGCTGGGTGCGGAATGCTTCCGTCTGCATCTCAATGTCGGTGAGGTAGTCGTAGAAATCACGTGCAATCGAACCTGAGCCTCCATGTTCCTGGTAAGCAAGAAAAAGTGCAATTAGCTCACGCCGCCGCATAACCCGATAGCGAGCCTCTCTCACCCCTCGATAGCTACCCTGCTCACCAGTCTGAACGTACACCGGGAGGATCTGGTCTTCAGAGAACCCATCCTCCTTCAATCCAACGAGATATCGTTGGAGCTGCTCGGAGTGTTCGGCAGTGTGACCCTCCCCCAATTCCGTGGACACCGGGTTAAGCCACTGTCGTCCTCGCTTCGTACTCGGCCGGGGAGGCGTAGCCAAGGGTCGAGTGACGGCGCTTCCGATTATAGAACACCTCAA
>JANYAJ010000428.1 GCA_025361385.1 Nitrospira sp. | reverse complement strand
ACTTCTTCCACCACCAGACCGGCTGCCTCTCCCACGGCTTTCATGCAGAGGGCCCCGAAGATAAAGGGCAGCATCCCGCCCAGAAAGAGCCCGACCAGGACGGAAGGATTGGAGAGATCGAAGGTGCTCGCCCCACTTCCTTTTGCCACCTCACGCGCATACTCCGCAAACAGCACGACCGCCGCGAGAGCAGCCGATCCGATCGCATAACCCTTGGTCACCGCTTTGGTCGTATTGCCGACCGCATCCAAGGGATCGGTGATGTCCCGCACCTCTTTGCCGAGGTGAGCCATCTCCGCGATACCGCCGGCGTTGTCGGTAATCGGACCGAACGCATCGATCGCCACCACGATACCGGCCATCGACAACATCGACACCGCCGCAGTGGCCACGCCGTACAAACCGCCCGAGGCCGCGCCGCCGCAAATCCAGTAGCTTGAAAGAATCGCGCCCCCGATCACCACCACCGGCAAAGCTGTCGACTCCATCCCCACCGCCAATCCGGCGATGATGTTGGTCGCATGGCCCGTTTCACTCGCCTTAGCAATAGCCTTCACCGGCGCATAACTCTTGGAGGTGTAGTAGTCAGTGATAAACACGAGAGCGAGCGTCACGGCCAAGCCGATCAACGAGGCGAGGTAATAGCTCATCCCGCTCACGCCACCCACACCAGACATGATCGTCGTCGTCACAGGGTAGAACGCCACCGCCGCAATGCCACCCGCCACAAACAAGCCCTTATAGAGCGCCGGCATGATCCCGCCGCCTGGACTCACCTTCACGAAAAAGATACCGATGATCGTCGCAAAAATCGTCACGCCGCCCAACGCCAGCGGATACAGAATCGGCGCGCTCACTCCCTTGAAGAGCGTATAAGCCAAGACCATCGCCGCCACCGTCGTCACCGCGTAGGTCTCGAAGAGGTCCGCGGCCATACCGGCACAGTCGCCGACATTGTCACCCACGTTGTCCGCGATGACCGCCGGATTGCGCGGGTCGTCTTCAGGAATCCCCGCTTCGACTTTTCCGACGAGGTCTGCACCGACGTCCGCTGCCTTCGTATAGATACCGCCGCCCACCCGGGCAAATACCGAAATCAAACTTCCACCGAACCCGAGACTCAGCAAGGCATGGATCGCCTTCTCCTGCCCTGAAATCTGCGAGGCCACCACATAGAAGAGCGTAATCGCCAGCAGGCCTAAGCCGATCAGCAAGAGCCCTGTCACCGCGCCGCCACGAAACGCCACGGTCAGCGCCGCATTCATGCCCTTATGGGCCGCCTGGGCCGTCCGCACGTTGGCCCGCACGGCGATGACCATGCCCACATATCCGGCTAGCGACGACGCGCCGGCGCCGATCAAAAATCCCACCGCGGTCAGTAGGCCGAATTTATCGGAGATCGCTCCTGCGCCCCACAACATGACAAAGAGCACGGCTGCGACCACGCCGACGGTCCGATATTGTCGATTCAAATAGGCGCTCGCGCCTTCCTGAATGGCCTTCGCGATTTCCTGCATTTTCGGATTGCCGGCGTCCAGCTTGAACACCCACATGGCCAGATAGAGGCCATAGGCAATGCCGGTCACTGCCGCAACTAACGCAAAGGTAATGATGGCTGAGTCGCTCACTGTGGTCTCCTCCTGTTAGGGGTGTTGGGGGGACACCCATTTCCTCTGGCTTCCATCCATCACGATCACGTGTTCGATGGCAAACCTCGAAGTATTACAGAATCGATCCGTACAGCTAACTACCTGAAAAGTTGGGCCATTCTATACAGGTGGCGGGAGGGGATCAAGGACGAAAAATGAGAGAAGGGAGCAGGCAACCGTCCTTCTTGCTCGCAGAACGCGCACAATTGGAATGTGCTCGTCCGATGCGCGCATGAAGGACAGTGTGCCTACTCCCCTAGTAGAGAGGCAAAGCATCAGAAAGCCCTCGTTGGACGCGCACAGTGGAAGATCCATCAACCCCCATCCCTGGAGAAGTACTGAGCGAGCGTGAGAGGAACGAACGGGCAGCCTCGGCCGTGCTCCTACTCGAGGAACGCACTAGACCATCTCTCTTGTTCATCGAACCACATCAACCAGGCAGATCATCCCCTCGTTTCGCACGGTTCGCGTCGGAGCCCGTTACGAAGCGGCTCCTATGTTGACAACTCGTATATGCACAATGTAATTACAGAATATAATTACCTTCAACGTGAGGGGAAGACATGAAGGCACAGGTCGTGCGAATCGGAAACTCCAAGGGGATCAGAATTCCCAAGTCCGTCATTGAGCAATGTCAGTTGCACGGAACGGTCGATCTCATTGTGCAGCAGGGGCAATTGCTCGTTCGCTCGGCGACCAAAGCACGGGCCGGCTGGGACCAGGCCTTTGAGCAGATGCATCGACACGGAGATGACCAACTCATGGATCGTGAAGCACCGGCCACGTCTGAATGGGATCGGAAAAACTGGACGTGGTAGTCACCCGGTTCGACGTCTTCCTCGTACGCCTCGACCCTACCGAGGGCCGCGAAATCCGCAAGACCCGCCCCTGCCTCATCATTTCCCCTGACGAAATGAATCACCATATCGACACCGTCATCGTAGCCCCCATGACCACCAAAGGCCGCCCCTACCCCACCCGCGTCCCAGTTCGATTCAAGGGGAAATCTGGGCAGATCGTGCTGGA
>JANYAJ010000409.1 GCA_025361385.1 Nitrospira sp. | reverse complement strand
GTTTTGCCCCTACGACGGTTTAGCAAACCGTTGCCTTCGGCCACTCGGCCACCTCTCCACGGGTCTCAGTTGTATGCGGGGTTCCCGATCATGTACGACGCATGTCGATGATCGTGGGATGACCAGCAAGTGAGCCGTGATCTTACCTCAGGCCATGTGGGAGGTACAAGCGATTCGCGAGGTGGAGCAAGAAAAACTCTTGGAGCGCATGGCGAGGCCTATACGTCTACCTGCTTGTTCCAGTGAAGCACGATCGGTTTTGATGCAAGATGGACGAAGGCGGATGGGAGGCTGCGTACCCATTGCCATGTTTGGCTCTTGCTGAGAGTGGCCTCGTGCTCCCATGACCGTAACGGGATAGGTTGGATTAGTGGATGTTCAGTCGCCTGTGCCTGCGCGCGGAAGGCCGTTGTGTTGGCGATGGGTGTCGTGTAGCGAAGCTCAACATGGCTGGGCCTGACGACTCCGCTGAGTGTCAGCATGTGCAATGCGGTTCGCGTCTGTTTCATGCGCGCTCTGCGTAGTTTCATGTATTGGATCTGGGTGGATAGGATGTGCATGGTGTCTTCCTCCTCTGTTGGGAAAATGAGAAAGTATTGTTACATCCAGAGTATTCGGCCAAGTTCGTCATCGAGTTCGTGGGGGCGCTGGCATTGAGAGCAACGGGCAAAGAGTTCGCCTGGCTGCAGTTGCATGCTCCCACGGAGTACGAGTTGGTACTTGCGGCCACCACAAAATGGACAGGCTTTTCCGTCCAGGTCTCGACGAATGGCTCCAATCTTTCCAATCTGTTTGTGCATCGGTCTCTCCTTCAAGAAATGATGCTCATGGGCCGCGCTATCGAGTGCGATATTGGAGTAATGACGGGCCGTTGAAAATACCGTAGAGGTAGGTGAGGTCGTGCTAAAGGTGGGGGTGCTACGCAGGCGTAAATGTCATGATTGTAATTGCATAATTCATAAATATCAGCAAGTTATGAATCAATGTTAATGCTATAGATAGAGCATTAAATGATGGAGTCAGTCCTTGAATAGGGGAGCCCACAGTTGAATCAGGAGTAGCGAATTTGTGCGCTAGGTATGAGACGACCAGACGTATGAATAGAGTGAGGCTGCTTCAGGAGGAAGCGGACACCTCGCCCTGCGCGGAAGGGATATCAGGAAATCGAGAGGACGACTGCCAGAAGGCATGAATCTCTTTGCGGCGTTGGCGGAGGGGGCGAGATTTGAACTCGCGGACCCCTTGCGAGGTCTCCAGTTTTCAAGACTGGCACGTTCGGCCGCTCCGTCACCCCTCCAACTCAACCTCTATGCCCGTGAGCATTCATCATGATGCGCGCTTAGGACGGTTGGATTCTATCCTATTCGTTGCGAATCCGCTCAAGCCCTCCCATGTAGGGACGCAGGACGTCAGGAATCGTGATGCTCCCATCGGGCTGCTGGTAGTTTTCGAGGATGGCCACGAGTGTACGTCCAACGGCAAGTCCAGATCCGTTGAGGGTATGGACGAACTCTGTCTTCGCATCTTTTTTTCCGGCGGGGCCTTTATATCGAATGCCGCCGCGCCTGGCTTGAAATCCTTCGAAGTTGCTGCAGGATGAGATTTCTCGAAAATGGTTTTGCGACGGCAGCCAGACTTCGATGTCGTAGGTCTTTGCCGCAGAAAACCCCATATCGCCGGTGCAGAGCGTGATCACCCGGTAGTGAAGTCCCAGTCCTTGCAAGATCGCTTCGGCATGGCCGGTCAACCGTTCTAATTCCTCATACGACTGTTCCGGTTTCGCAAACACGACTAACTCTACTTTGTTGAATTGGTGGAGGCGAATGAGCCCTCTGGTATCTTTTCCATAGGAGCCTGCCTCGCGACGAAAGCAGGGAGTATAGGCCGTATACCGGATCGGTAGGCTGGTCTCGGCAAGGATCTCGTCACGGTGGAGGTTCGTCACCGGTACTTCTGCCGTTGGGATCAAGAAATAGTCTTCGTCGCGCAAGCGAAACAGGTCCTCTTCGAACTTGGGCAGTTGTCCGGTCGCGGTCATGCTCGTTCGATTGACGAGGAGTGGCGGCAGAACCTCCCGATAGCCATGCTCTGTCGTGTGGAGGTCCAACATATAGTTGATGAGGGCCCGTTCGAGCCGTGCGCCGGCTCCCGTGAGGACCGCAAACCGTGCACCGGCAATTTTTGCGGCCCGGTCGAAATCAAGAATGCCTAGGGCTTCGCCGAGATCCCAATGGCTCTTGGCTGGTGCGGTCAGGGTGGGTGGGGTTCCCCACCGTCTGGCCTCCACGTTGCTACTCTCGTTTTTACCTGCAGGCACCGAGGCATGGGGGAGATTCGGGATACGGAGATTCAGATCGGTTAGAGCCTCTTCAACGCTACGCAGTTCGTCCTCAATCGTCTTGATCCGCTCGCCGACCATCTTCATGGCAGCCATGGCAGCATCTGCCGGTTGTTTCTCCCGCTTCAGCTTGGCGACGTCCTCCGATCCCTTTTTCAGCTCAGAGCGAAGTTGCTCGACTTGGACGGTCAAGGCACGACGTTGCTCGATCAGCGTACGCAGGTTGTCCCATGGGACGTCGGCTCCGCGGGGGCCAAGCTGTTCCTTAGTGGTGTCTAAGTTGTCTCGTAAATAGCGTAGGTCGTACATGGCTGTCTGTTCCTGAAAGCGCTGGAATCTAACATCGGGGTAGGGCGTAGTCAATCAATCGGAGCGTGAGAGCTGTCCAGTCTGGCATGGTTGGTCCCGTTGACAGGACGGGGTAGATCGAGGACCATATCCCGATGCGCACGGTGATGAACCCCCCTAATCCATTTGACTCACAACATCGGGATCTCTTGGAGCCTGCGCCCCATGTCACGCTGCAGATGTTTGAGGATGCGACCCGTGACATTCTCAGTCGGAACGACAGTCCTGATTTGCCGTTCCGATGGAGCCTCAATCCCTATCGTGGTTGTTTTCATGCCTGCGCCTATTGCTACGCCAGGCCGACACATGAGTATTGGGGATTCGGCGCCGGGACGGACTTCGAGTCCAAGATTATTGTCAAACGGGAGGCCGCAGCCTTGCTCCGACGGACGTTCGAGAAGCCTTCCTGGAAGGGTGAATTGATCCTGTTCTCGGGGAACACCGATTGTTATCAGCCGATGGAGGCGTCGCTGGAGTTGACGCGGGCCTGTCTGGATGTCTGTGCCGAGTATCGGAATCCGGTCGCGATCATTACGAAAGGGGTGTTGGTGCTGCGTGATCTGGATCTGCTGCGTCGGCTGCATGAGGAGGCGTCGGTTCGTGTGTATTTCAGCATCCCGTTTTCTGACGATGAGGTTGCGCGCAAGGTCGAGCCCCATGCCCCCTCCAGCCGGAAACGCTTTGAGGCGATGGCAATCTTGGCGAATGCCGGCATTCCCACCGGCATCTCGCTGTCTCCACTCATCCCGGGTCTCAACGATGAGGATGTGCCCGATCTGTTGGCCCGAGCGAAACAGGCTGGGGCGGTGGAGGCGATGGCGACGTTGTTGCGTTTGTCTGGTTCTGTCGAGCCGGTGTTCTTGGAGCGTATGGCGGCGGCATTACCCGATCGGATCACGAAGATTATGAATCGAATTCGGGAGGTGCGAGGTGGTGCAATGAGTGAGGGCGCTTTCTTTGAACGCCATCGTGGCGGAGGTCCCTATTGGACGATGATCGAACAATTGTTTGCCGTGGCCAAGCGTAAAACGGGCTTTCCAGCATTGTGCGACGAGACGGTTCCCTCGACCTTTCGCAGGCCTGGGACCGGACAAACAACCTTATTTTAATTGGGATCGAGAATGGAGCGAGGATGCAACATAATCCAGGCTTTCTCAAGCTAGTGGAGGCGGCACGAGGGCGGGTGAAGGAATGTACGATCGAGCAGGCCAAGGCGAGACTCGACCGGGGTGAGGCGCTGCATTTTCTCGATGTGCGTGAGGATCTTGAATTTGCGAAGGATCATGCGAAGGGCGCCCGGCATCTGGGAAAAGGCATTATTGAGCGCGATGTAGAAACGTTCATTCCCAATAAGGAGGAGGCTATTGTGTTGTATTGCGGAGGGGGCTACCGGTCTGCTTTGGCCGCGGATGTCCTTCAGCAGATGGGCTATACGAATGTTGTGTCGATGAATGGGGGCATCAAAGCCTGGCGGGATGCGGGCTATCCGATGGAGCGTTGATGGGACCTCAGAGCGGCCGAGGTCCCATCCTCATGGGTTACAACTGCTGGCCGAGGGAGTTATTTGCTGTTGGTGCGATCGAATTCTTTGGTTACCTGGTCGGTGAGGTCGATGGTGTCTTTGTTGTAGATCACGATCTTGACCGTTTGTTCGCTGCCCTTATCGACGACGATGGAAAACCCGCCTTTTTCCGCCACGGTCTGCGTGGCCGTGGCAATTTTCTTCATATAGTCATCGACCAATTCTTTCTGCTTGCCCTGTAACTCCTGATTAAATTCCTGCGCACGCTTCTGGTAGTCCTGGATCTTTGCGCGGAATTGAGTCTCTTTTTCTTTCTTTTCGGCCTCGCTAAGCTTCGCGAGTTGTTCCTTGAGCGTCTTCTCGGTGTTGCGTAAATCTTCTTCATCCCGTGACAACAACTTTTGTCTAGTGGAGACATATTCCTTGAGCCCGTCCAAGGCCTTTCTGCCCGCTTTTGATTTCTCTAGCACGGACTGAGGATCGACGACGCCCATTTTGAAGGCCTCGGCGGCTTGTGCTGTAGGGAGAGATCCGAGTAGCAACATGCCTGCGGCGACCAGGGGGAGGGTGATCCGCCCCAAGAAAATTCCCGTTCTGTGCATAACGCGCGCTCCTTGTTGGTAAAGACTGCGATCAGTAGAACGATTGCGAGAATAACTGGGGGGCTGGGCCCTGTCAAGGGATTAGCGGAGGCAGGGAACGAAGCTGGACAAACTTTTTCAACATCCTGCTATACGAAGTAGCGGCTGGTATCGAACTTATACTCTGTGTTGTCGATCAAGCGAATAATGTTGTGGCGGAAATCTCCGATCTCATCTTTTTCGGTGAGGTCGACCTCCCGTCCGTGCTCGACGGGATCCCCCTGAGAATCGGTGATGACCTTGACGAACGGCCGTTCGGCATTCGCCTTATCGACGGCTGGCTTGAGCACGACGGCCAGTTCACTCGTCTCCAACATCACCAGGCTGCCGATGGGGATGATGCCGACACAGTTGACGAACAGTTTGAGTAGCACTGAGTCAAACGCCTTCCCGGACTTTGAGAACATCATGTTCAAGACTTTCGATGGGGACATGGGCTCCCGGCGATAGACGCGGGAAGAGGTCATGGCGTCATAACAGTCTGCGATCGTGAGGATGCGACCGGTCAGTGAGACGGTCCAGGGCACGGTCAGCTTCGGATAGCCGGAGAAGTCCAGGTTCATGTGGTGCTCGAAAGAGGCCGCGGCCATGCGGCCAGGGAGATTGGTGATGCCTCTCAGTTTCGACAGACTCAGGACTCCCTCCGTGGGATGATTGCGCATGGCCACCCAGTCCTCATCGGTAAACTCGCCCGGTTTGTTCAGGACCTCCATAGGAATGGTGGATTTGCCCATGTCGTGGAACAGCGCCGCAAGGCCGAGGTCGGCCAGTTCTCCTTTGGGATAGCCGGCGCGATTGGCCAGCGCAATGGACAGCAGGGAGACATTGACCGAATGATTATGGGTGTACTGATCATGGCAGCGAAGGGTCGTAAGACCGAGAACCGTCGCTTCGTCGTCCATCATGAGATCGACGATGTTTTGGATCGCCCGCTTCGCTTGTTTGAAGCTGACCGTTCCCCCCTCACGGACTGATTGAGTCAGTGTGCCGACCGATCCTGCGACTTTGGCATAGCCGTTTTTGGCGTTTGTTTTCCTCTGCATTTTTGGGTCGGCGTTTTCCGTGCCACCCAATCCCTTGCTTTCCGCCGTTCCGGTTCCGTTGCTTCCATTTGCTTCGGCTCCTTCTCGGACTTTCAGTTGCCGTTGCTCTTCTAATTCGATGCCGGCGATGCCCCGTGTGGTAAATGCTTTTTGAAGGTCTTCGATGGTTGAGGTGTGCGGATCAAGGCTGACAAACAGCGCGGCGAACTCACGAAGATCTTTGGACTCCGCGGTCATCGAAAAGGTAATTCCGCCGATCTTCCAGATGTTCAAGACGTCGATGATGCTGGTGGCCACGGCCATCTGTTGGGCATTCACCTTTAAGTGGCTGTCTCCAAGAAACAAGAAGTCGTTTTGCAGGCGG
The DNA here is from genome assembly GCA_025361385.1 of Nitrospira sp. Taxonomy (GTDB): domain Bacteria; phylum Nitrospirota; class Nitrospiria; order Nitrospirales; family Nitrospiraceae; genus Palsa-1315. Next base: position 4,989 of record JANYAJ010000409.1, on the reverse strand, counting down.
AGGGTGACCGGGTGATCGTGCGCCATGGTCTTAATCAAGGTCAGCATCGTATCGACGGGTTTATCCAACGCTGAGTTCGTGCGGTCATAGATGCGGGAGCTCTTGAGCAAGACGTTCAATTGTGTGATCAGCTGAATGCCCAACATGACCATCTGTTGGTCAAGAATGTCCCCGGCCTCCGATCCACGGGCGATTTTCTGAGACAGGGATTTTTCGTGGGTGAGGATCGGGTGGGCCTGTTCGTCCACGGCTGGGGTCTCTTTGATCTTGAAGTCACTCACGGCAACGGCTCCTTACTTATGATGCAGCCTGCTTGAGCTGCTGCTGTCGTTGGGCTTGGGCGAGTGCTGAGGTGCAGGCTTGTCGCACAGAGGCGCCGCCTTTTTTCTGTCCCAACTCAAGAGCAATGAGCGCGGCAGGGCTGGCCAGTTTCCCCAATGCTTCGGCGGCGAGGGCGGCGAGCTCTTCCTTCTTCTTCCGGTTGGTCCAGGACCATTCCGTGAACAAACTTTCAAAGTATGGAATGACCTCATCACCACTGGTGGCGCGCATGGCGAGGAGTACCGCGCGCTTTTCACTCAGGCTTCGATCCATGAAAGTGTCCGTCGAGATGAGAGGTGACCAGGCGGAGTAGGATGCCTTATATTGACCGGTCATGAGCAGTTTGAGTGCCGCGAACCGCACCGACTCCTCGGCATCGTGCATGAATGCAATCAGTTTCATGCCGTTTCCGCTAGGACGGAAGATCCCGATCGCTCGTATGACTTCTTTCCGTACCTGGATATCCGGATAGCGCACCAGTTTCTCAATGGCGTCTGCAAATCGTGGATCGTTCCATTTGAGCAGGATCGTGAGCAGGTTCTTCACATAGCGGGGACGGCGGTCTGTCAACCCGCGAAGCAGGTGATCCGGTTGATCCTTCGCGAGTGCCTCGAGGGCTTCCGCTGCGATCGCTTGATGGGCCGGCGTTTCCAGGTTTCCCAAGAGGGTGCATAAGGCAGGGACGGCTGCCGATGTCATCGACAGCAGTACCGCCGGCAATCCTTCTGTGGTGGCGCCGGGGGTCCTATTCAAGTAGGCCTCGATCATCTTCATGCGTTCGGGGCAGCCAAGGCTGTCGAGCAAAGCTGCCAGTTGCATCTTTTGGTCCTCGCCGAGATCCGGTCTGACCTCAGCGATGACATGTAAGAGGCCGAGCACACTATCCAGCACGATCCATTTACCTTGGGCCGTCAATGAGTCGAGGACGTTTTCCCAGAGATCGAGCAGCTTGGTCAGGATCGCCGCAGATTTTTCCGATGCCAGGATCGCCGTGAGCATGTCCAAGAGATAGGTCGTGTTATCCCTGGTGCTCTCGGCCTCGATTTCCTTTGCCAGCTCGGCTAATTCCGCTTCGGTCACGTCATAGCCCACGTGACCGGATTGGAATCGGCTCGCTCCTTGGCTGACTGCTCCTCCGGCTGGCTTGTCCCCCGAGACATTGCCGCCATCGACTCCAGGTCCCTTCTCTTTCCTAGCTTTGGCCCGTTCCCGATCAAGAAGGTCTCTGAGGCTCGACTCCGGCGCCTCCATGGTTCCAGCTAGAGGGACTGCAAAGACATCGCCACCGGTCGAGGCTTTGGCGATCTCTTCGGCTGTGATTACTGTGATGGTCGAGAGGTTCTTTGCCCATAAACGAGTCACAATATCGTCATCGTTTTCTTCGTGAGGATCGAGGCTACTCCACAGGGAGTCGAGCAAGAATGAGAGGTCTTCAGCGGGAAGCCCTTCGAGAAATGTCAGTTCCCTGATGCCATCCGAGTAGAGTTTGAACGCGACGCTTTCCGTATTCGAGCCCTGCTCAGCGCAATAGACGACTTCCCCGTTGAAATATAACTCAGAGCGTTGCACAAGAAACGCCAATTTGGAGTAGGTGGCGAGATGGGCCGTGAGTCCTTCGAATAATTGTTGGAAAAACTTCTGTGCCACAGGGTTTGCGGCCCCATAGGTCCGGCTGGACTTCGCGGTTTTGTCCAAGAGCGTCAGGAGTCGCTTGACGGAGGATAATTCAGGATTTGGCGGCTCTTTTAGGGGTGTGATGGGTAGTGAGCTGCCCCCTGTCGTGAGTTCGTCCATACTGAGTAGTCGTATCCTGGAGGTGCTGAATCGTCAAGGAAATAGCCGCTCTTCACCGACTGCTTCTCCAGGAATTACTGAGGGATTCCTCCTTCTTTCAGTTCTTGCAAGAGGGCATTGTGAACCCCGTGGTGCGGTCGGTAGAATCCGGTTCATCGTGATGCGTACGTCCAGCCACATTGTCTGCTTTGGAGACAGCCTTACGGCAGGGTTTCAGTCGCCCACTGCGGACAATCCTCAAGGAGCTGAGACGCCCTATGGGCGATTTCTTCAAGAATTGACCGGACCTTCCGTGCGCGTATCAGTCAGTGGCATTTGTGGTGAACTAACCGGTGAAATGGCGATGCGGTTTCGATCGGCTGTGTTGAGCCATCACCCGACACATGTGGTGATCCTCGGCGGGACGAACGATCTGGGCTGGAATGCGGCACCGGCCGACATTATGCGCAATCTTCTGAAGATGTATGAGCTGGCTGCCGCGGCGGGGATTACGCCGGTGCCGGTTACTGTGCCATCAATCAGGGTGGGTGACGATCTGAGTAGTGAAGAGGGGCGCCGGTGGTGTGCGGAACATCTTGATCGGCGGCGCTGGCTTAACGGGTTGATTCTCCGCTATGCCGAATCGAAGCGGCTGGCGGCGTTCGATCTCTTTACCGCCACGGCTGAGCCCGAGACACAGCAACTTGCGGCCCGGTATTCCAATGACGGTCTGCATCTCACCACAGCCGGATATCGGCTATTGGCAGAGCGTTTGTACGAGGAGATATTTGCTGCAAGACCGGGAAGCCTGCCGTGACGAGCGGAGATCATGATGCGTGAGGTGACCGATCGGGACTATGATCAGGTTGTGGGACAGGCAGGGGTACCGGTGCTGGTGGAGTTCTGGAAACCCGGCTGCGGGGGTTGTCGCGCGCTGATGCGGGAGTTGGAGAGACTGGAGCCCGATGTGAGTGGCAAGGTGCTGATCCTGACCATGAACGTGGAGGAGAATTTCCAGATCCCAGCGGAGCTGGAGGTTCACTCGTTACCGGTGCTCGCGCTCTATCGTCAGGGAACATTCGAGCGTTTTATCGGTGGGCTGGGGACTAAAGAGGAGATTCTTAACCAGCTGCGATTGACATGAGGGGAGTCGCTACAAGGTCCGCCAGGTCCGTCCATCCTGTTCAATGAGGCGATCGGCCTCGACCGGTCCGCTGGAGCCGGCCTGATATTCAGGCAACCAGCGCAATCCTTGCTTCTGCCATCCTTCCAAAATCTTGGTGATCCAGGCCCAGGACGCTTCGACGGCATCGCGCCGCATGAATCGTGAAGCATCGCCGGCCATCACGTCCAGGAGCAACCGCTCATAGGCTTCTGGCGATGGGCGGCCGAAGACGTCGCTGTATTGAAAGTCCATTTCCACCGGGTGCGTCTGCTCCCGGGTCCCCGGCACGCGCGAGACGATGCGGAGCGAGAGTCCTTCTTCAGGCTGGATGCGCAGCGCCAGTACGTTCGGCGGTTGCGGCTGCTGTGTATTGGTGTTGAACAGGATGTGTGGGATGTCTTTGAATTGGACGGCGATCTCGCTGGCCCGGTGGGGGAGTGCTTTTCCGGTGCGCAGATAAAATGGCACGCCGTCCCAGCGCCAGTTCTCCACGAAGCATTTGAGCGCGACATAGGTTTCGGTTTTAGAGTCAGGGTGAATGCCGTTCTCGCGGCGATATCCAGGAATGGGCGATCCATGGGCCGTGCCTTCACTATATTGGGCGCGGACGGTGACCTGTTCGACATCCTGATCGGTAATGGGCCTGAGGCAGCGGAGGACTTCCATCTTTGCATTGCGCACGACATCCGGATCGAGCGAGTAGGGGGGCTCCATCGCGACCAGGCAGAGTAGTTGCAACATGTGGTTCTGCACCATATCGCGCAAAGCGCCGGCTTCTTCATAATAGCTGGCCCTGGTTCCGACGCCTTCGGCTTCACTCACCGTAATTTGCACATGGTCGATGTACTTGTTATTCCAAATCGGCTCGAAGATGCTGTTGGCAAACCGGACGACCATCAAATTTTGAACGGTTTCTTTTCCCAGGTAGTGATCGATGCGGAAGATTTGCGATTCGTCAAACACGCGTCCGGTGACCTGGTTGATGGCCTTGGCGGACGTTAAGTCGCGTCCAACCGGTTTTTCGACGATGATGCGGGCATAGGGAGCCTGTGCGGCTGGTTTCGTCGCCAATCCAGCTTGTTCCAGCCCCTCGCATACCGACGAAAACGAACTCGGAGGGATGCTTAGGTAGAAAATACGGTTGCCGGGCAACTTGAGGGTTCGCTCGATTTCTTCTGCCCGTGACTTCAGTTTGGCATAGGTGTTCGGGTTCTCATTTTCACCCGATACGAAGAAGAGATGTTGCGAGAAGTCCTCCCATTTGTCTTCTGCCAAGGCCTGCCGGGAATGGGTGAGTACGCCCTCACGAACTGTGGCACGGAATTCCTCGTCCGTCATCGACTTGCGGCCTAACCCGATCACGGCATAGTTCGATGGCAGGAGCCCGTCGAGAAGCAAGTTATAGAGGGCGGGAATCAGCCGCCGACGTGCGAGATCGCCGGATCCGCCGAAGATGACGAGCGTACAGGGCTCGACCGGAGGAATCGTTTCCTTGGAGGGGCTGATGTCGATACGTGGACTAGTCGGTGGCATAAGGCTCCGGGTTATCGGTGAACGGCATGGCCGCCGAAGGCATTTCGCAAGGCCGCCAGCATCTTTTCCGCAAAGGATTCGCTCTGTCGCGATCGGAATCGCGTGAACAACGCCGTCGCGAGCGTCGGGACCGGGACGTCCTTCTCAATCGCATCGGCGATCATCCAGCGGCCCTCGCCGGAATCCTGCACATACCC